>NZ_RZRT01000023.1:0-88592 GCF_003998295.1 Mesorhizobium sp. M7A.F.Ca.US.011.01.1.1 | reverse complement strand
TCGACCGCCAGTGGCGCGGCATCGGCCTTGACCGATCCCTTGGCCGCAAGCTCGGCGATGCCGCTGCCGGCCAGTTGCTGGCCAAGCGCGATCTCGGGCAGATCGATCTGCTTGATGTCGATGGAAACCGGCAGCGTCGTCGTGCCGCTCGGCGCCGGCTGTTGCGTGCCGGCCACCGGCAGGCGGGCCAGTTCGATGCGCTCGGCAGCGATACGGTCGGCGCTGAAGCTTTTCGACAGCAGCGCCAGCGGCGACCAGTCGACGGCCACCTTGCGCGCCACCAGCCAGGCGCCCTCGCGATCCTCCAGCACGACATGATCGACGCTGAGCGCCCCGGACCAGATGCCGTCTATGCCGCTGACCGTGATCTTGCGGTCGTCGTTCGAGGCCAGCCGCGAAATGATGCCGGCGAGATTGTCGCGGCCGCGCTCGGTCTTGGTCAGCACCACCAGCGCGCCGATCGCTCCCGCAACCACGATCAGCAGCGTGTAGAGAACAATGCGGAGGATGCGCCAGACTGTTTTCATCGCTCAGAATGCCTGTCCGATGCCGGCATAGATGCCGAAATGCGGGTCACCCGGATCGCGGTTGAGCGGCACGGCGGCATCGATGCGCAGTGGCCCGAACGGCGTGACATAGCGCAGGCCGACGCCGGCGCCGACCTTGACATCGGAGAAATCGGGAGCCGATTTGGTCGATACGGTGCCGGCGTCGACGAACGGGACGATGCCGATCGTGTCGGTGATGGCGATGCGCATCTCGACCGAGGTTTCGAAGAAGGACAGACCGCCGATCGGCTGGCCGGTGAAGTCCTTGGGGCCGATGCCCTGATAGGCATAGCCGCGCACCGAACCGCCGCCGCCGGAATAGAAGCGCCGGTCGGCCGGCACATTTTCAAGGCTGGTGCCGACGATCGAACCAATGGCGACACGTTCGGCCAGCACGAACTTCGAAGCCGAATCCAGCGACTGATAGGCCGACCCTTCGCCCCTCAGTTTCAGGAACGCCGCACCGCTCAAAATGTCGTAGCTGGGCTCGGCATAGGCCAGCACCCGGAAGCCGCTTGTCGGGTTCAGCCGGTTGTCCCGGTTGTCGTAGACATATTGCAGCGGAATGCTGGCGATCAGGTATTTGTGCTTGCCGAAAGCATCGTGGATGCGGGAATAGTCGAGCGCCACTTCCGCCGAAACCGTCTGCTTCTTCGTCAGTTCGTAGGACAGGCCGGTGCTGCCCTTGACCGAGAAATGGTCGTAGGCGTCAGGATGTTCGAGCACCGTCTTGACGCCGGCGAAGAACTTCGATGCCGGCCCGATCACGCCCGGCTTTTCGAACATGATGCCGGCATTGTAGTTGAGCTCGCCGAGATCGTTGCTGCCGATGCCGCTGATCTTGCCGTCGATGCGCAGCTTCTCGGCCCGGCCGAACAAATTGCGGTGGCCCCAATAACCTTCCAGGCCCAGCCCCTCGGTGTTGGAGAAGGTGCCGCCGACGCCGAAATAGCGTGGCTTGCGCTCGCTGACCTGGACGCCGATCGGAATGTTGCGGTCGGCATCGAGCGTGTCGGCTTCCTTGAACGTCACGCTGTTGAAGACCTCGAGCGCCAGCAGCCGGTCGCGCGCGTCGTCGATTTCTTGCGGCGAGTATTGCCGGCCGCGCTTGAGGCCGGTCATGTATTCGGTGAAGTCGCGATCGACCTTTTCGGTGCCTTCCACCGTGGTCGGGCCGTAGCCGGCGACCGGTCCGGCGGCGACCGTCAGCGTCACGTCGAGCGTCGAGGTCGCATGGTCGGCGACGATCTGACGGTCCGTCACCTTGGCCAGCGGTCTGCCTTGCTCCTTCAGCGTCCGCACGATCAGCGCCTCGGCCTTGAGCACCGCGCCGGATCCGGCGTCGCCGCCTGATATCAGGCCATAATCGGCGCTCATCAGTCCTGCCGCGTCGCCTTGCAGCCTGATATTGCCCAAGGTGAATTTCGGCCCGCTGGCGACATCGACAACCACCGGAATCGGCTGGGGGCCCTTGAATTCGGCATCCGGCGGCAAATCGTCGAGCGGCTTGCCGTCGATGGTGACGGTGACGACGCCTTCGTAACGGGCATCGGCATAAAGCGCGGCGACAAGCTGTTCGCGGTCGCTGCGCGCCTTGGCCATCAGCCCGAGCGAGCCTGAAACCGGACGCTCCTCGTCACTCTTCAGCGCCGAGGCATTTTCGAGCTTCTTGACCAGATCCTTGTCGGCGTCGGGGGCATTGATGGTCACGGCGTAGCGCAGGGGATCGACGATATCGGCATCCTCGTCGCTGGACGATCCCCACAGCTTGATGCCGAAAAGCTCGAAAGCGGCCGCCGGGCGCGATTCGGCGACGAGCACGGTCGAGCACATCATGGCCAGCAGCAGGGCGCGCGGAAGCGCACGCCCTGGCGCGCGACCTCCTGACATCTGCTCTTCATGCGCCGGCATTAAGACAACCTAGATTACAAAACTAAAATTGGAATGAAGTTCTGAAGCGCTCGTAAAGGGGCCACAATCCAATTGTCTGAAATAGGGCAGGCTTGGAATTCACACCTTTTGCGTCGCCGCAAGAATGCGTGATCCCCTGTCCTATGGAGGTACTACCGGTCATCGGCCGGAAAGGAAACCGCTGGCAGGCGGAACCCTGCCGCGTCCTTGTGTTGACAAGCCTGACTGAAGCTTGATCATGCCCGGACGTCAGCTGTGTCTGGAGGGGTGTTATGGCAATGCGCGCGGCTCGTGGTCTGTCTATCCTGATTCTTCTGTTTTTCGCCTGGGCCAATGTCCTGGCCTGGAGCAGCGCCGCGCAAGCGGCCGAGGCCCGGCGAATAGCGACAACGGACAATTCCGACTATTTCGGCTTTGATCTCAGGTCCGACCAGAATGTGACAATCGACCAGTGCAAGACGACGTGCCTGGGAGACCCGGCCTGCCGCGCCTTCACCTACAACAAAAAAGCCAAATGGTGCTTCCTCAAATCCGACTACAACCAGCTGAAAACCTTCAACGGCGCGGTCGCAGGCAAGGTCGTCAACATCGATGGCGATCCTGATATCGGCGCGCCGCCGGAACTCGCCTTCTTCCCCAACTGGATGTCCGATCAGGCCCAGCAATACCGCAACAAGCTGCTCGGCCCGGCCTATGACAGACCGACAGAAGGCATGGCTGCCTTGCTTAACGCCGCCGAACAGGCCGTGCTGACCGGCGATCACCGCTCCGCCATGCTGAAATACGAGGCCGCGGTCTCGGTGCTGCCCGATGATGGCCAGCTCTGGCTCAACCTGGCGCGTGAAACGCTGGCCGTTCAGCCCGCCGCAAGCACCTCCGAAGCATCCACTTTGCCGGCGAACGGCACGTCGGCCGCTTTCAATGCCTATAAATTGCTGCGCACCACCAAGACGCGCGCCGAAGTGCTGGCGCTGCTCGGCAACGGGCTCGACAAGCGCGATCTCTACCGGCCGGCGCTGCAGGCCTATGAGGCCAGCCTTGCCCTGAACCCTTCGCCGGCGGTCCAGGCCGACTATGCCGATCTCAAGGCCCGCAAGGGTTTTCGCGTCATCGACCATACCGTCGACGCCGACACCAGCGCGCCGCGCATCTGCGCGCAATTCTCCGAGGATCTGGTCAAGACCGGCGTCGACTACGCGCAATTCGTCACCGTCGACAACGCGCCACCCAAGGGCGTCGAAGCCAAGGACAAGCAAATCTGCGTCGAAGGACTGGAGCATGGCCAGCACTACGACGTCACCTTCCGCGCCGGCCTGCCGGCGGCCATCGGCGAAGTGACCGCGGCACCCGTGGTGCTGTCGATCTATGTGCAGGACCGCGCACCGTCCGCCCGCTTCACCGGTGACAGCTTCGTGCTGCCGGCCGGCGCGCGCCGTGGCATCCCGGTCGTCACCGTCAACATGAACGCCGCCGAAATGAAGCTCTACCGCATCGGCGACCGTTCGTTGGCCCAGCTTCTGTCGGGCTACCAGTTCCTGCACCAGCTCGACGGCTATGACATCTCCAACATTTCCGAGCAGATGGGCGCGCCGGTCTGGCAAGGCCAGCTCGACATCGCCAATGATCTCAACAAGGAGGTCACCACCTCCTTCCCGGTCGACGAGGCGCTGCCGCAGCGCAAGCCCGGCGTCTATGTGCTGACCGCGCAGGCCGTCAATGACAAGAGCGACGACTACAATTCGATGGCCACGCAATGGTTCGTCGTCTCCGACATCGGCCTGTCGACCTATACCGGCCAGGACGGGCTCAACGTCTTTGCCCGTTCGCTGGGCAGCGCCAAGCCGATCGCAGGCGCCGAACTGACGCTGGTTGCCAGGAACAATGAGGTTCTGGGCACGGCGACATCGGATGCCGACGGCCATGCCGTCTTCAACCCCGGCCTGACGCGCGGCGACGGCGGCATGGTGCCGGCCGTTCTGATGGCCAAGCAGGGCGACAATGACTTCGTCTTCCTCGACATGGGCCGGGCCGGCTTCGACCTGTCCGACCGCGGCGTCACCGGGCGCGCGGCGCCAGGCGCCCTCGACGTCTATGCCTGGACCGAACGCGGTATCTACCGCGCCGGCGAGGATGTCCATGTCGCGGCCCTTGCCCGCGACGGCGCCGCCAAAGCGGTCGAAAACCTGCCGTTGACCTTCATCTTCTCGCGCCCCGACGGCGTCGAGGATCGCCGCATCGTCAGCGACGGCGCCTCCGCCGGCGGCCATGCCGTCGACCTGCCGCTCGCACCCAACGCCATGCGCGGCACCTGGTCGGTGTCGATCTACACCGATCCCAAGCAGCCGGCGGTGGCCAGCCAGATGTTCCTGGTCGAGGATTTCGTACCGGATCGCATCGAATTCGACATGAAGGCCGACAAGCAGGAGATCGCGCAGGGAGAAACCGCCAACATCGACATTGACGGCCGCTTCCTCTATGGCGCGCCGGCGGCGGGCCTGGCGCTGGAAGGCGAATTGACGCTGTCGACGTCGCGCGACTGGGACCGCTTCCAGGGCTTTTCCTTCGGTCTCGCCGACGAGCAGTCGGCCGAACCCACGGTCACCCCCCTCGCCGATCTGCCCGTGGTTGGCGACGACGGCAAGGTGACCTTCCCGGTCTCCGTCGAGCAGCTGCCCTCGACCACCAAGCTGGTCGACGCCAAGGTGACGGTCAGGATGCGCGAAACCGGCGGCCGCGCCATCGAGCGTTCGCTCAACATTGGTATCCGCCCGCAAGGCCATATGATCGGCATCCGCCCGGATTTCGCCGACAATGAAGTGCCGCAGGGCGGCACCGCCAAGTTCAGCCTGATCGCCGTCGATCCCGACGGCAAGCGCGAGGCGCTGAAAGGCGCGCAGTGGACGCTGGTCAAGGTCGAGCGCAATTACCAGTGGTACCGCTCCAACAATTCCTGGAACTACGAGCCGGTCACCTTCACCAAGTCGATCGCCAACGGCCAGGTCGACCTCAGCGCCGACGGCGACGCAACCGTCTCCGTGCCGGTCGACTGGGGCCAGTATCGACTTGAGGTCGAGACATCGGATCCCGAGGGACCGGCAACCAGCTACGAGTTCGATGCCGGCTGGTATGTCTCCTCGACCACCACCGAAACGCCTGACGGTCTCGAAATCGCACTCGACAAGGACAATTATGCCGCCGGCGAAGTGGCCAAGCTCAAGGTCTCCCCGCACTTTGCCGGCGAACTTCTCATCAACATCGGTTCCGACAAACTGTTGAAGACCGTCACGGCGTCAGTGCCGGCCGGCGGCAGCACCGTCGACATTCCGGTCGGCGACGACTGGGGCGCCGGCGCCTATGTCACCGCAACCCTGTTCCGACCGGGCGATGCCCAGGAAACGCGCATGCCGGCGCGCGCCATCGGCGTGAAATGGCTGAAGGTCGATCCGGGCTCGAAGAAGCTCGCCGTCACCTTGACGCCACCGGACAAGACCATGCCGCGCCAGCAGCTGTCGATCCCGGTTTCGGTCGCCGGCGTGCAGCCGGGCAGCAATGCCTATGTCATGGTTGCCGCCGTCGATGTCGGCATCCTCAACCTGACCAACTACAAGGTACCGGACCCGGAGAACTGGTTCTTCGGCCAGCGCATGCTGGGCATGGAAATCCGCGACATCTACGGTCGCCTGATCGACGGCTCGCTTGGCAACACCGGCAAGCTCAGGACCGGCGGCGACGGCGCCAATATGCAGGCGCAAGGCAGCCCGCCGACCGAAAAGCTGGTCGCCTTCTTCTCCGGTATTGTCGAGCTCGATGCCGACGGCAAGGCGCGGATCGACTTCGACATCCCGCAGTTCAACGGCACCGTGCGCATCATGGCCGTCGCCTGGACCGAGGACGCGGTCGGCCATGCTCAATCCGACGTCATCGTGCGCGATCCCATCGTGATCACCGCCGGCCTGCCGCGCTTCCTGGCGCCTGGTGACGCGGCCGTCATGCGCCTCGATGTCGCCGACACCGATGGTCCGGCCGGCGACTACGCGTTCTCGATCGAAACGACGGGCGACCTCTCGACCGGCGACAAGCCCCTGCCCCAGAAGCTGACGCTCGCCCAGGGCAAGCGCCAGACGTTGACCGTCCCGCTGATCGCTCAGACGGCCGGCAATGCCTCGCTCACCATCAAGCTTGCCCATGCCGACGGCACCAAGGTGGAGCAGACGCTCTATGTGCCGGTGCGCCCGGCGCAATTACCGGTGACCACCCGGCTGGTGGTCGACCTCAAAGGTGATGGTGGAGCGCTGCGCGTCGACAAGGAACTGTTGGCGGCAAGCCTGCTCAATGGTGCTTCCGTCAGCGTCGGCGTTTCGCAGGCCGCCGCCTTCGACGTGCCGTCGCTGCTGATGACGCTCGACCGCTACCCCTATGGTTGCGCCGAGCAGACCACCAGCCGCGCCATGCCGCTTCTCTACGTCAATGAGTTGGCATCCGGCATCGGCATGGCCAGCGATCCCGATATCCATGGCCGCATCCAGGACGCCATCTACAAGGTTCTGAGCTATCAGGCCTCGGGCGGCAGCTTCGGCCTGTGGGGCCCGGGCTCCGGCGATCCGTGGCTCGATGCCTATGTCACGGACTTCCTGACCAGGGCGCGCGAGCAGAAATACGATGTGCCGAGCCTGGCCATGAACCAGGCGCTGAGCAATCTGCAGAACTCGCTCGGCTATGACCAGAGCGTCCAGGACCGTGGCAGCGAGATCGCCTACGCCCTCTACGTTTTGGCCCGCAACAAGAAGGCCTCGATCGGCGACCTGCGCTACTATGCGGATACCCAGCTCGAGGCTTTCTCAAGCCCGATGGCCGTTGCCCAGCTGGCGGCAAGCCTGGCGCTCTACGGCGATACACCGCGCGCCGAAGCCACCTTCAAGACCGCCTTGCAGTTGGCAAAGTCCACCACCGACTACGACTACTACCGCTCCGACTACGGCTCGCGGCTGCGTGATGGCGCGGCGATGCTGGCTCTGGCGGCGGAATCCAAGCCGGTGCCGACAATCGTGCCGGAGCTGATCAAGCTGGTGACCAGGGAACGCGCCGAAGCCCGCTGGACCAGCACCCAGGACGAATCCTGGATGCTGCTGGCAGCCCGCGCGCTGAAGGAAGGCAATGATACGATCACGCTGACTGTCAATGGCGCCGCGCATTCCGGCGGCTACTCCAACCAGGTCGAAGGCTCTGACCTGGTCGACAGCCCGCTGACCATCGCCAACACCGGCAAGACCCCGCTGCAGGCCGTCGTCACCACCGTGGCGTCGCCGGTCCAGCCCTTGCCGGCCGGCGGCGACGGCTTCACCATCAGCCGCACCTACTACAAGCTCGATGGCACCGAGGCCAATGTCACCGAGGCGACGCAGAACGAACGCTATGTCGTCGTGCTCAAGGTCAACGAGCAGAACACATGGCCGTCGCGCCTGCTGGTCACCGACCTGTTGCCGGCCGGCTTCGAGATCGACAATCCGGGCCTGGTGTCCAGCGCCCAGTTGACGAACTTCTCGTGGCTGGCGCAGACCGATGCGGCCCATCTCGAATTCCGCGACGACCGTTTCGTCGCGGCGTTCAACCCCGCCGATGGCGACCACGACCACAATCTGACCCTCGCCTATGTCGTGCGCGCGGTGACACCGGGTACCTACGCGCATCCGGCGGCAACGGTGGAGGACATGTATCGGCCGCAATATTCGGCCCGCACCGCCACCGGCATGATGGAGATCAAGGCGCCGTAAGGCGCTGATGGTGACGATCATGAAAATGGCGATTGCGCTAGCGACAGCTCCCTTCTCCCCGTCACTATACGGGGAGAAGGTGCCGGCAGGCGGATGAGGGGCAGCGCTATGCTCTCCAAAAAATTCCTGCGCCGGGCAGCCATTACGGGCGTCTCCCTCGCTGGCTTCGCGGCGATCTCCGCAGGCAGCCTATGGCAACTCGACCGTGCTTTCCCACCCCCGCTTCCAGCCGAACTCACGGTCTCCACCGAAGTCCAGGATCGCGACGGCGAATTGTTGCGCGCCTTCGCCACGCCGGACGGCTACTGGCGGCTCGAAACCCGCCTCGACCAGGTCGACAAGCAGTTCGTCGACATGCTGGTGACCTACGAAGACAAGCGTTTCTGGGACCATGAAGGTGTCGACGTGCTGGCGCTGGCCCGCGCCGCCGGCCAGTTCGCCACCAGCGGCCACATCGTCTCCGGCGGCTCGACGCTTTCGATGCAGCTTGCCCGGCTGATCGAGCCGCGCGAAAGCCGCAGCCTCGGCTCCAAGGTCAAGCAGATGCTGCGCGCCATCCAGATCGAGCGGCGATTGTCGAAACGCGAGATTCTCGAGCGCTACCTGACGCTGGCGCCTTATGGCGGCAATCTGGAAGGCGTGCGCGCCGCCTCCCTCGCCTATTTCGGCAAGGAGCCGAAACGGCTCACCGTTTCCGAATCCGCCCTGCTCGTCGCCCTGCCGCAACTGCCGGAAAAGCGCCGGCCTGACCGCAATTTGAAGATCGGCCACGCCGCCCGCGACCGGGTGCTGACCCGCATGGTGTCCTCCGGCCTGCTCGGTGAGCGCGAGGCCGCGCGCGCCGCCCTCGACGATGTCTCGGGCCTGCGCCGCACGCTGCCGGCGCTCGCCGCGCACGCCGCCTATGCGATCCTGCCCAAGGCCGTCCCCGGTCAGCCCTTGCAACTGACGATCCGCAAGAGCGTCCAGGAAGGTCTGGAGCAGGTGGCCAGGGACGCGGCCACCAAGCTTGGGCCCCGCCTGTCGGTCGCCATGGTGCTGGCCGACTCCCGCACCGGCGACATCCTCGGCGAAGTCGGCTCGGCCAATTTCTTCGACGCCAGCCGCTCCGGCTGGATCGACATGACAAAGATCGTCCGCTCGCCCGGCTCGACGCTGAAGCCGTTCATTTACGGTCTTGCCTTCGAACAGGGCCTGGTGGCGCAGGAGACGCTGATCGACGACAGCCCCGTCGATTTCTCCGGCTACCGACCGAAGAATTTCGACATGGGCTATCAGGGCGATGTCAGCATCCGGCAAGCGCTGCAACTGTCGCTCAACGTGCCGGCGATCCGCGTGCTCGACGCGGTCGGGCCAACGCGGCTGATGGCGCGCTTCCGCCAGGCCGGCGTCAGCCCCATACTGCCGGTCAACGAAGCCCCGGGTCTGGCCATCGGTCTTGGCGGCGTCGGGGTGACATTGCGCGACCTCGTCCAGCTCTACACAGGGCTCGCCAATGGCGGCAAGACGCACACGCTGCATGATGGCACCGAGCCTGCCAATGCCGAGCGCACCAGCGCCACCATCCTCGACGGTCAGTCCAACTGGCAGATCATCGACATATTGTCGGGCGTCAAGCCGCCCGAGGGTGCCTTGCAGCGCGGCATCGCCTACAAGACCGGCACCTCCTACGGCTATCGCGACGCGTGGTCGGTCGGCTTCGACGGCCGCTATGTGCTCGGTGTCTGGGTCGGCCGCCCCGACGCCGGCGCGGTGCCGGGCCTTTCCGGCTATGTCTCGGCCGCCCCCATCCTCTTCGAGGGTTTTGTCCGCTCGGGTCTGGCCACCGTGCCGTTGCCAAGCAAGCCGCCCGGTCTGTTCAGCCCCAGGCGCGAGGACCTGCCGGTGACGCTCGCCCGCTTTGGCGCCGGGTCGGACGGCCTGGTGCAGGCGACGGTGAGCGAACCCGCACCGACCATCATCTTCCCGCCCGACGGCGCCCGTGTCGATCTCGGCACCAATTCGGCCGACGCCTCGCCACTGGTGCTGAAGCTGCAAGGCGGCCGTGCGCCGTTCCGCTGGCTCGCCAACGGCAAGCCGCTGGTAGGCATCGATCGTCGCCGCACCGCGACCTGGCAGCCCGACGGCGCCGGCTATTCGACGCTGACCGTCATCGACGCCGCGGGGCGTGCGGCGAGTGTGAAGGTGTTTGTCGAATAGATCGCGCCAAGAGATTCATGGAATTGGCTTTCCGGACGCTTGGCACATAGCAGGATACTCACCCATGCCTGTTCCGAGGCACCCCCCTCTGCCCTGCCGGGCATCTCCCCCGCAAGGGGGGAGATTGGCAGCCTTGCCGTTGCGCCTTGTCTTTGACAATTGGCGAAAGCGGAAAGGAAGTCTGATCTCCCCCCTTGCGGGGGAGATGGCCGGCAGGCCAGAGGGGGGTGCCTCGCACCATCCTCGATTGTCGGCAGCCTCAGCACTGGCAGCAACAATCCTTATCGCGGCAACCACACTCCCCGCTTTGGCCGACGCCCTGCCCGCCGGCTTTGTCCGGCTCGCCGATGTCGATCCCTCGATCCGCCAGGACATCCGCTACGCCGGATCGGATAATTTTCTGCACCGCGAGATGAACGGCTATGACGCCCCGGCCTGCATCCTCACCGAGCAGGCGGCAAAGGCACTCTCCGCCGTCCAGAAAGCGATAGCGGCCAGAAGCCTGACCCTGGTGGTGTTCGATTGCTACCGCCCTGCTCGCGCCGTCGCCGACATGAATGAATGGACGCACGAAGGTGGGCCGCCCGATCCGCAATGGTATCCGAAGGTCAGGCGCAACGAGCTGATCGCCAAGGGCTATGTCGGAGAACTCTCGACCCATTCACGTGGCTCGACCGTCGACGTCGCTGTCGCCCGGACGGACCGCAGGTCCAGCCCGAACCCGGCCTGCGGCGCCATTGATGCCGACACGCTCGATTTCGGCACCGGCTTCGACTGCTTTGATCCGATGAGCGAAACCGCCCACCGCGGCCTTGCCAGTGAAGCGGCGGCAAACCGCAAGATACTTGTCGACGCCATGCGCGCTGGCGGTTTCAAGAACTATGCAAGGGAATGGTGGCACTTCACGCTGAAAAGCGAACCGTTCGCCAGACAGCGTTTCGACTTTCCCATCACCGCCGATTGATGCACCGGACCAAATTCCACACCTTGCCTCGGCACCGCCCCTTGCTAGATAGGCTGAGTGGCCGGGCCATGGATTCTTCCTTTGGCCGCAAGAGGAAAATATTTCTCCTAACGGCGAAATGGCGTCGAACATTTTCTCAAGAGGGGCAAAAAAGGCAACATTGAATGCATCTAATTTCTACCAATTCGGTAGATTTGGCGCGGGTTCAACGGAGGCAGAAATGACCAAACCTCATTTCAGGAAACTGCTCGGCGCACTGGTCGCCACATCTGTCCAGTTCGGCACGCTCGGTTTCGCGTTTGCCGATACCACCATTCTCAACGTGTCCTACGATCCGACACGCGAACTCTACAAGGCCTATGACGAAGCTTTCGTCGCGCATTGGAAGGCCGAGACCGGAGAGACGGTCACCGTCCAGCAGTCGCATGGCGGATCGGGCGCCCAGGCCCGCGCCGTGATCGATGGCCTCGACGCCGATGTGGTGACGCTGGCACTTGAAGGCGACATCAATGCCATCGTCTCGAAGGCGAAGAAGATCAATCCGGACTGGCGCACCAAATTCGAGAACAATTCAGCGCCTTACACCTCGACCATCATCTTCCTCGTCCGCAAGGGCAATCCCAAGGGCATTCACGACTGGAGCGACCTCGTCAAGGACGGTGTCCAGGTGATTACGCCTAATCCTAAAACCTCCGGCGGCGCGCGCTGGAACTATCTCGCCGCCTGGGCCTACGCTAACGCCAATGACGGCGGCGACGAGGCCAAGACCAAGGAGTTCGTCGGCAAGCTCTACGCCAATGCCCCGGTGCTCGACACCGGCGCGCGCGGCTCGACCGTGACCTTCGCGCAAAAGGGTCTTGGCGATGTGCTTATCGCCTGGGAAAACGAAGCCTATCTGGCGCTCGACGAGTTCGGTGCCGACAATTTCGACATCGTCTACCCACCGACCTCCATCCTGGCAGAACCGCCGGTGGCGGTGGTCGACGCCAATGTCGATGCCAAGGGCACGCGCAAGGTCGCCGAAGCCTATCTGAGCTGGCTCTATTCCAAAGAAGCACAGACGATCATCGCCAAGAACCATTATCGTCCTGCCAAGCCCGATCTGGTGCCGGCCGAGGACCTCGCCAAGCTGCCGCCGATCAAGCTCGTAACCATCGACGATCCACAGTTTGGTGGCTGGAAAAAAGCACAGCCTTATCATTTCGGCGATGGTGGTATATTCGACCAGATCTACAAGCCCCAGTAAGCAGTCGATATTCAGGACGACATGACCACAGCACCCGCCCAGGCGGGGTGGCGATTCAGGCAGCCGAGCGTCATTCCGGGTTTCGGATTGACGCTCGGCTTCTCGCTTGCCTACCTCACCCTCATCATCCTCATCCCGCTATCCGGGCTGCTCTGGCGCTCGGCCGCCCTTGGCTGGCCTGAATTCTGGGCGATCGCCACCGATCGCCGCACCATCAATGCGCTGAGAATCAGCTTCGGCACCGCCTTCGTCGCGGCTGCGGTCAACGTCGTCTTCGGCACGCTGGTCGCATGGGTGCTGGTGCGCTACCGCTTCCCCGGCCGCCGCATCGTCGATGCCATGGTCGACCTGCCCTTCGCCCTGCCGACGGCTGTGGCCGGCATCGCGCTGACCACGCTCTACGCGCCGAACGGCTGGATCGGCAAATTGCTGATGCCGCTCGGCATCAAGGTAGCCTATACGCCGCTCGGTATCGTCATCGCGCTGATCTTCATCGGCCTGCCCTTCGTCGTGCGCACCGTGCAGCCGATCATGGAGGAGATCGACAAGGAAGTGGAGGAAGCCGCCGCCACGCTTGGCGCCAATCGCTTCCAGATCATCACCCGCATCCTGTTTCCGGGCTTGGCGCCGGCCATCGTCACCGGCTTCGCGCTCGCCTTCGCGCGTGGCGTCGGCGAATATGGCTCGGTCATCTTCATCGCCGGCAACTTGCCCTACAAATCAGAAATCGCACCGCTGCTGATCGTCATTCGGTTGGAGGAATACAATTATCCGGCGGCAACCGCGATCGCGGCGATCATGCTCGCTCTGTCGTTCATCATGCTTTTGGTCGTCAACCTCGCACAGTCATGGAGCCGCAAGCGCTATGGCTGACCCGGAGATCAAATCCTACGAACCGCACCATGAAAGCCAGTCGGCGGCGGTCACGGAAAGCCGCCCTGCGCGCCTGGCTCTGATGGCCGTCGCCTTCGCCTTCCTCGGCATTTTCCTGCTCTTGCCGCTGATCATCGTCTTCAACGAAGCCTTCGCCAAGGGCATCGGTGCCTACACCGAAGCGCTCGGCAGTGCCGACACGCGCTCGGCGATCCGGCTGACGCTGCTGGTGGCGGCGATCTCGGTGCCGCTCAACATCGTCTTCGGCATCTCCGCCGCCTGGGCGATCGCCAAGTTCGAGTTCAAGGGCAAGGCCTTCCTGACCACGCTGATCGACCTCCCCTTCTCGGTCTCGCCGGTCATATCGGGCCTCGTTTATGTGCTTCTGTTCGGCGCCCAGGGGCTGCTCGGCACCTGGCTGAAAGCGCATGGCATCGTCATCCTGTTTGCCGTGCCGGGCATCGTGCTGGCCACAATCTTCGTCACCTTCCCCTTCGTCGCCCGCGAGTTGATCCCGCTGATGCAGGAACAAGGCAATGGCGACGAGGAGGCAGCGCTTTCGCTCGGCGCCAATGGCTGGCAGACCTTCTGGTACGTGACCTTGCCCAACGTCAAATGGGGGCTGCTCTACGGCGTGCTCCTGTGCAATGCGCGTGCCATGGGCGAGTTCGGCGCGGTATCGGTGGTGTCGGGTCACATACGCGGCCTGACCAACACCATGCCCCTGCATGTCGAAATCCTCTACAACGAGTACAACGCCGTCGGTGCCTTCGCCGTCGCTTCATTGCTTGCGGGCCTGGCGCTCGTCACGCTGGTCTTGAAAACACTTCTCGAGATGCGCTACGGCGCCGAGATCGCCGCGACGCGCGGACACTGACAGAGGGATTTGCATGGAAGTTCGCGTTGCCAACGTACGCAAGGAATTTGACCGGTTTCCGGCTCTTCACGACGTGTCGCTCGACATCAAGTCGGGCGAACTGATCGCGTTGCTCGGGCCGTCCGGCTCCGGCAAGACGACGCTGCTCAGGCTCATCGCCGGGCTGGAGCGGCCGACGCGTGGAAATATCTTCTTCGGCGACGAGGACGCCTCGCACAAGTCGATCCAGGACCGCAATGTCGGCTTTGTCTTCCAGCACTATGCGCTGTTCCGGCACATGACGGTGGCCGACAATATCGGCTTCGGCCTGAAGGTCCGGCACGGACCGTCGCGCCCGCCAGCGCAGGAGATCCGCCGTCGCGCCTCCGAGCTTCTGGACCTCGTCCAGCTTTCAGGGCTCGAAAAGCGCTATCCGGCGCAGCTCTCCGGCGGCCAGAGGCAGCGCGTGGCGCTGGCGCGCGCCATGGCGATCGAGCCCAAGGTGCTGCTGCTCGACGAGCCGTTCGGCGCGCTTGACGCGCAGGTGCGCCGGGAATTGCGCCGCTGGCTGCGCGAAATCCATGACGCCACCGGCCACACCACCGTCTTCGTCACCCACGACCAGGAAGAGGCGCTGGAGCTTGCCGACCGCGTCGTGGTGATGAGCCAGGGCCGCATCGAGCAGGTCGGCACCGCCGACGATATCTACGACACGCCGAACTCGCCCTTCGTCTACGGCTTCATCGGTGAATCAAGCTCGCTTCCCGTCAAGGTCGAGAATGGCGAGATCTGGCTCGCCGACCGTCCGATCGGGCTTGCCGCGCCCAACGAGCCCTCGGGCGATGCGACGCTCTACTTCCGCCCGCACGATGTCGAATTGCTGGACGGCTGCAGCGGCTGCATCGCCGGCACGGTCGCCGCCAGCCGCCGCGTCGCCGGCACGCGCCGGGTGGAACTCGAGATCGGCGGCGAGCGCCAGCGGGTCGAAATCGAATTGCCGGTCGATCACCCCGCGGCGCAGAAAAGCCGGGTGGCGTTCCGCCCCGGACGCTGGAAGCTTTTTCCGGCGGCTTGATCCTCTGGTCGAGGGCTACGCCAGCCAGTTCTCGACCTTCAGGCCTTTGATCCGGTTGAACTCGCCCGTGTTGGCGGTCACCAACGTGGCGCCCAATGCACAGGCATGAGCGGCAATAAAAAGATCGTTGTGGCCAATGGTCTGGCCTGCCGCTTCAAGCTCGGCGCGAAGTCCGCCATACTCGGCATCCACCGGCACATCGAGCGGCAAGACAGGAATCTCGGCCAGCAAGTCTTCAACCTTCTTGAGCAGCTTGGCCGATCCCTTCCTGGCGCAGCCATATCGCAATTCCGAGGCGACCATGATGCTGGTGCAAACCGCGTCATCTCCCTCGCGCGACATTGCCCTCGCGGCCTTGCCAGCCGGGTTTCGGATCATGTCGCTGATGATGTTCGTATCCAGCATGAACCGCATCTAGAAAATGTCCTCGGATTTGACTGGCGTGTCGTCGATCTCGGGGAAGTCGTCTTCAGGATCGAGCGGCGGCTCTTTCGCCCACTGGGCGAGCAACGCGGTGAGGCCAGGTTTGCGAACCGGCTCGATGACAAGACGATCGCCTTCCCGGCTGATCAGGACTTTTTCGCCGGGAAGCTCAAACTCGACAGGAATGCGCACCGCCTGGCTGCGGTTGTTGCGAAACAGCTTCGCCTCCTTGGGCGGCGTTGTTGAATGACGGTTCTGGGGCATGTTGCAGCTCTTTTGTATATGCCACTTGTATATGCCAAACAGCGCCACGGTGCAAGGCCCGGGAAAACTCGGCACAGGAGACATCGCCTGCCATCGCACCCCGGAACGTTTCGGTCTGATGGCGGTCGGCTTAATTCATGCTTCGAGCGACACGACTATCCTTTCGTCACGCCTTTCAGCGACAGCACCAAGGTCATTGGGTTTTTCGGCGAAGCCGCAAAACCGTAGTGTTCGTAAAAGGCTTTCGCCTCATCCGATATGGCATGAACAAATATCCCGCGAATCCCGAGGATCGTCGCGGCGCGACCTGCCCGTAAAACGGCGTCTTGCAGCAGCGCGGCACCCAGCCCCTTGCCTTGCCAGCCCGCGTCGACGGCAAGACGCCCGAGCACGACCATCGGAATGGGATCAGGCATGTTGCGACGAATGGCGCCGGGTGCCTGCGCGAGATCAAGCCCGCCCGAAGAGAGGCAGTAATAACCGACAACGCGCGCGTCTTCCGCCACCACATAGGTACGCGACGCGCCGCTGACCTGGTTGGCTCGCGCCCTCAGGCGAAGCCATTGGTCGAGACTTTCCGTCCCCCTTTGAAAAAGGTCGAGATCGTGGTTTTCGGCCAGAGGCGCGGGCGCCGATAGTATCATCCCTGCCACGGCCTGGGCACGTTCATAAGGCGTGCAAAACCTTCACCGCTTGGCGTCTCATCGAGGATGTCGAGATAGTGCCGATAGCTCTCGGGATCCACCTTGATCAGTGCCTGGTCGAGCAGCGTGTCCTCGGCCGCACGATATGCAGCATCGATCATAAAGTCGGAACGGGTCTTCCCGCGTATTTTCGCAGCACGGTCGATCAATATGCGCACATCCTCTCGGATGCGCAGATTGACAGGCTTGGCGTGGGTCTCGGGTGTGGTCTTTGTCATGGCAGCGCTCCTTGTCGCTCCGGTAGCACACCTGCATACACAATGTGTATCTTTTTTCGGATCAGTCAAACGAATTGGAACGATCGGCGTCCACCGAGGCGAAGTCGCACTTGAAAGAAAAAACTACGAACCTTCTATTCCGGGGATAGGTTTTCTAGAAGCGATGCATTGATCCTCGGACCCATGCCTCGTCGCACACCACGCACCCCGGCTATGGTCCGACCACAATCACATTGCATCGGAGCCTGTTTTCATGAAGCGATTTTTCCTCGGGCTTGCCACCGTCGCCGGCCTGTTCCTTGCATCCGCCCAAGCCTGGTCGGCCGACAAACTGCTCAACGCATCCTATGATGTCGGCCGCGAATTGTTCGTGCAGGTCAACAAGGCCTTCATCGCGCAGCATCCGGGTGTCACCCGTCGACCAGTCGCATGCCGGCACTTCGGCGCAGGCGCGTGCCATCGCCGAGGGCCTTGGCGCCGATGTCGTTACCTTCAACCAGGTCACCGACGTCGACTTCCTGGTCAAGAAGGACCTCGTGTCGGCCGACTGGCAGAAGGATTTTCCCGACAACGCCTCGCCCTTCTATTCGCTGCCTTCATTCCTGGTACGCGCTGGCAACCCCAAGCATATCAAGGACTGGAACGATCTCGTGCGCGACGACGTGCAGGTGATCTTCCCCAATCCGAAAACCTCCGGCAATGCGCGCTACACCTACCTGGCGGCCACCGCCTACGCCAAGGAGGCCTTCAAGGGCGACGACGCCAAGGTGAAGGAGTTCATCACCAAGCTGTTCAACAACGTGCCGATCTTCGACACCGGCGGCCGCGCCGCGACCACCACCTTCGTGCAGCGCGAGATCGGTGATGTGCTGATCACCTTCGAGTCGGAGACGCGCGGCATCCGCAAGGAGTATGGCGACGGCAAGTTCGAGCAGGTCACGCCGACGGTCAGCTTGCTGGCCGAATTCCCGGTCGCGATCGTCGACAAGGTTGCCGACGAGCACGGCACTCGCGATCTGGCCAAGACCTATCTCGACTTCCTCTACACGCCGGAGGGCCAGGACATCGCCGCCCGCAACGGCCTCAGAGCCCGCGACGCCGCTGTGGCGGCAAAATACAAGGCCGATTTCCCCGATATCCGGCTGCTGACGGTGGAAGACGTTTTCGGCGGCTGGGACAAAGTGCAGAAAGAGCATTTCGCCGCCGGCGGCCTGCTCGACCAGACCTACGGCAGCCGCTGAAGGCAGCGATATCTGCGGAGCAGACGGAAAAGCCGGCGCCCTGCCGGCTTTTTTCGTTTTTGAACGCCGAAAACCTGGTTATCAGCGAAATATCCGCGTTCAGTGCAAAACGTTACAAAGAATCAACGCGTTTATGCCTAGCGTGCAATTTGGTGGCTGTTTGCGAAACATCATCGCAGGGCGAAGACGTCATTATTTGCACACAAACAGTCGCCAGATGCGAGTGGTTGGGGCTTTTATGGGTTGATCTGGGCATGCTGACAAAAAAAGGCAAATACGGCCTCAAGGCCCTCGTGCATCTGTCTGGCCTGCCGGCCGGCCAATTGGCCTTCGTCAATGACATCGCTGTGGCCAACAATATCCCGAAGAAATTCCTCGATGCCATCCTGGGCGAGTTGCGCAATGCCGGCTTCGTCCAGAGCCGCAAGGGCAAGGAAGGCGGCTACCGCCTTGCCCGGTTGGCCTCCGAAATCAAGATCGGCCATGTCGTGCGCGTGCTTGACGGGCCGCTGGCGCCAATCCCTTGCGCCAGCCGCACGCAGTATCAACGCTGCGAGGATTGCGACGAGGCGACCTGCCAGGTCCGCCACATGATGCTGGAGGTGCGGCAGGCGATCGCCGAAGTGCTGGACAATCGCAGCCTTGCCGCCATGCGCGACGCCGACAATGACGATTTCCCGGTTGAGCTGACGTCGCAGATATAAACCACCCACTGCAAGCTGACCGCGCTCAGACAGACATGAGATTCTTCCATTGAAGAGGGAGTTCTCCAAATCCCGGGTTGCGAAGACTCGAAATCACAGGAGAACCCCATACAGTTTGGCCTATCCGTTCAAATTGGACGCAGCCTCGAATACATCGCGTGCGGACGTCGTACCCGCCACGTGCTCCGTGCCCGCCACACCGAGGTCCATCCAGCCCGCATTCACGGCCTCGTACATTTCTTCGGCAGGTCCGCTGTGGCCCTTCGGGATGCCGAATTGCTCGAGCGCTTCCGCCCACCCTGCACGCGGGATTGCAAAGGCTTTCACGTTGAGATTCAGGACTTCGCCCAATTGCTCGGCGACGTCGTCCGCGCTGACCATCGAACCAAGCTCGACGATGCGCTGCCCTGACCACATTGGCCCGGTCAAAAGCGTTGCGAATTCCGCGCCGATGTCGTTCGTCGCGACCATTGTCGATTTCCGGTTTGTCGGATTGTAGAAAGCCGGCAGCGTTCCGCCCTGCGCGACCTGCAACCCGAAAAGAAAATTCTCGAAGAATCCGCCTGCGCGCACAAAAGCAACTGGCGATGTCAGGTCGCGAAAACCTTGCTCCAGAAGGGACAGAGCCGCGATCACCCCGTGCCCGCTGGTTCTGTTCGCGCCAATAGACGAAAGCGCAACCACTCGCGGCGGCGCTGCCTTGGTGAGCGCCTCGACATAGCTTGCAATCACGCCCTTTGCTTCCTTGTAATCGGGTGAAGGCGCCCAGACAGGGGGCAGCATGACGAACGCGCCTTCGACGCCTTCGAGCGCTCGTTCGATGGCTGCCGAATCGTTCCAATCGCCGTCAACGAGCTCCACGCCCCGGTTCGCCCAGCTCAACGCCTTCTCGCGGTCGCGGACCAGCGCGCGCACCTTCTTGCCTTGCGCTAGCAAATGCCTTGCCGTCGCGCCGCCCACGTTTCCCGTGATTCCCATTACTAAGAACATGTGTTTTCTCCTGATGTTTAGGGACAGAGCTGCCCCTGTTGGTTCAATGGATGAGCGGCAGAATGGCCCGGATACGGGGATCGCGCAGATAGAGGCCGCCCCAGGTCATCGCGCCCAGAAGCAGGGAAATGATTTCCGGCGGCGACCCCAACTCACCGATGCGGAGATGGGCGCAGATGGCACCTCCCAAAAAGCCAGTCACCAGGATTGCGCCGAGGACGGCGGTGACCGGGATGGCGTAGAGGATGGCGCAGGCGAGTATGATCGGACCCACGACACGGGTCAGGTCCATCGCGAACCCGGTTTCCTGCAACATGCTCGCGATCCGTGCCGGCGCGAAAAGCTGAACAGTGCCGTCTGCCATCAAAGCGATAACGACAAACGCGCTCATTATCCGGCCGGCCCACAGGGCGCGATGCAAGGTCATAGTTTCAGGTGTCTGATGCAGGTTCACGGTTTCCGACACTTGTCATTCTCCATTGGGAAGATCCCATGTTCTAAGCTTACTGTGCCCCCAAGACGTGATAAACACCGAGGAAATGAACCGACTGTTCTCTTTTCGGGAAACAATACCGGAGCACGAAAATGCAAAATCTCGAACCCATCCTCATTTTCATAACGGTAGCGGAAATGGGGAGCTTCACCCGCGCAGCCGACAGCCTGGGCATCCAAAAGGGGAGAGCCTCAACGGCGGTCCGGAAGCTGGAAGAAGATCTCGGTGTCAGGCTCCTGCACCGGACGACGCGCAGCGTGCGGTTGACGGAAGACGGACGCGCATTTCATGCCCGTGCCCGCGATCTGCTTGCTGAAGTCGATGATCTGCACTCGATGTTCGCAGGCGATCGCGTGGCACTTCGCGGGCGTTTGCGGGTCGACCTTCCAACCGAAGTGGCGCGCACAACGATCGTGCCTGCCTTGCCGGATTTCATGGCGGCGCACCCCGAGTTGGAGCTGGAGGTGTCGAGTACGGATCGGCAAGTCGATCTGGTTCAAGAGGGGTTCGATTGTGTATTGCGGCTTGGACCCATTCGGGACGAGACGCTGATTGCCCGCCCACTGGGCCTGTTGCGCATGGCCAACGCTGCCAGCCCCGCCTATCTGGCGCGCCATGGCGTCCCTCGGTCGCTGGAAGATCTCCAGCGTCAGGAACATAGGACAATCCACTTTTCGACGGTGCTGGGCGCGAGACCCTATGGATGGGAATATCCGGACGGCGACAGCTACGCGACGCTTCAGTTGCCAGGTGCGCTACACGTCAACAGCGCGCAGACCTACGAAGCCGCCGCCCTCGCCGGCCTTGGTGTGATTCAGGCGCCACTCTTGGGCATTGGCCGATACTTGGAGAGTGGAGCGCTTGTCGAGATCATACCCGATTTTCGTCGCCGGGCGCTCGCCGTGTCCCTCGTCGTTGCGCATCGGAGCAATCTGTCGCGCCGAGTCCGCGCATTCATGAAATGGATCGAAGATGTGCTGACGCCATATATGGAATAGCGACACGAATATCTTCGTCCGACCCTCGAAATCGACATTTCTGAAGTTGTGTCTGCCGATCGGCGGTCCGGCGTCGCGGGCGCCGGCTCAAGCGCGGACATGAGTACCGGGCCGTGCTCAGCCCCGCGCTGGCGCCGGAGGCGTCTGTCACCCCGGCAACGGACACCGCCAGGGATGACGCCAAGAACATGGCCGTGCAGGCGCACTACATCCTGCTCAAGCGTGACCGCCTGCTGGAGGCGCTGAGGCTCTACCCCGAGCAGATGCTGACGTGATCCCGCCGGCAGCGGCTGACCGAGGCCCAGGACAGCACCGGCATCGGCACTGACGATGAAAGTTCATGACCGGGGTATCAGGCGGACCGCGGCAGCGACGAGCTCACCGACCGGGCGCGTCGCATCGAACGACAAGGCCCGCTCCTCCACTGCCGGCGGCTCGAGGATGGCGAACTGGCTGTCGACCAGGCTTGCCGGCATGAAATGGCCCTTGCGGTTACCGACACGCTGCCTGGCCGTGGCAGGGTCGATCTCCAGATAGAGGAAGACGATTTCCGGGCAGAAGCCGCTCAACCGTTCGCGGTAGCTGCGCTTCAGTGCCGAGCAGGCGGCAACCACGCCCTGTCCGCTGCCCACCGACTCCGCGATGCGCTCGCCGATAGCGTTGAGCCAGCCTTCGCGCAGTTGATCGGTAAGCGGTTCGCCGCTTGCCATGCGTGCGACGTTTTCCGGCGGGTGCAGCCTGTCGCCCTCGATGAAGGTAACGCCCAGCGCGGCCGCCAGCGCAATACCGACGGCCGACTTGCCGCAGCCGGCGACGCCCATCACCACGATGGCCGGAGGCACCGAGCCGGGAGCGCCCGCTGGCGCCTGTGCTGCCTTTTCGTCCACTGTCAGCGGCTTGCCGGCGCGCGGCCGTAGAGCAACAGCATGGCGACAATGACGACACCGTAGATGATCTGCCGCCCCGCCTCCGGCATCTGCATGACGGAGAGGATGGACTGCAGCAGCGTGATGAGGATGACACCGGCGACAGTGCCGAGATAAGAGCCGCGTCCGCCCAGGATAGAGGTGCCGCCAAGCACCACCGCGGCGATCGACGGCAGCAGATAAGCGTCGCCCATCGACTGCGCCGCCTTGGAGGCATAGCCCGCCAGAAGCACGCCGCCGAAAGCCGAGAGCCCGCCGGAGACGGCGAAGGCGATCATCACCACGCGCCGCGTATCGATGCCGGAGAGATAGGCGGCGCGCTCGCGGTTGCCGATGCCGTAGACGGTGCGGCCGAAGCTGGTACGGGTCAGCACGAACACCATCGCGGCTCCGATCAGCGCCCAGATGATGACCGCGTTGGGCACGCCCGGAATGGCGAAGCCGGTCGCCAGGTAGCGCATCGCGCCCGTCGCCGAATCCTGCGGCGAGAAGCCGCCGGTGTAGACCACCATCAGCCCTTGCGCGACGGCGTTGGTGGCCAATGTGATGATCATCGAGGGGATGCGCAGATAGGCGACGCCGATGCCGTTGACGACGCCGATCAGCATGCCGCAGAAAATACCGAACGGAATGGCCAGCGCCACGCCGACCGGGCCGTACGCCGCCGCAGCGCAGGCCATCATGGCGCCCGCCGCCACCGCCCACGGCACCGACAGGTCGATCTGACCGAGCAGGATGACCAGCATCATCCCGGTGGCGATGACGCCGAGGAATGAAGCCACCTTGAGCTGCTGCAGAAGATATTCAGGCGACAGGAAGCTTCTGGAATAGAGGCTGCCCAGGAACAGCAAGAGAACGATGCAGGCAAAGGCCGTCAGCACGGCCGGATCGGCACGGCGGATGAATCTGGGCATGCGGCCGGCAATACCGCCAAGCGTCGTTTCGCTCACAGGAACCACTCCAGCCGGTTGCGGACCCGAAACAGGGCGAAGGCGCCGAGGCTGACGGCGACCAGCAGGATAACGCCCTGGAACAGCGGCTGCCAGAGCGGATCGAAATCGAAGACGAACAACAGGTCGCCGATGGTGCGGAAGGCCAGTGCGCCGAAGATGGCGCCGATGGCGCTGCCCTTGCCGCCGAACAGCGAAACGCCGCCGAGCACCACGGCGGCGATCGAAAACAGCGTGTAGGAGTTGCCGCTGGCATAGGCCGCTTCACCCGTATAGGTGAAGAAGGTCAGGAACAGTCCGCCGATCGCCGCCAGCAGGCCGGCCAGCGTGTAGGCGGCGAACTTGCCGCGCCGGATCGGCACACCCGACATGTAGGCCGCCGTCTCCGATGAGCCTGCCGCGTAGGCGGCGCGGCCGAGCACCGAGCGGCTGAACGGCACCCAGATCACCAGCACGACGGCCAGCAGGACGACCAGGCTCGCCGGCACCACGCCAAACACACGGCCGGTCAGCGCATCGGCCAGATCCTCATTGACCGAGCCGCCCGGGAATGGCCGCAGCAAAAGGCCGATGCCGTAATAGACGGCCCCCGTGGCAATGGTGGCGACGATCGGCTGCAATCGGCCATAGATGACGATGGCGCCGTTGATCGCACCGCACAGCAGCCCTACCGCCAATACGGCGATGACGCCGAGCGTCGTCTGCATCGGCGTGCCGACCACCAGCCAGGAGGCCAGGCAGTTGGTCAAAAGGAAGATCATGCCGACGGACAGGTCGATGCCCGCGGTGATCACCACCAGCGTCTGCGCCATGGCGACAAAGGCGAGCAGCACGCCCTTGTTCGACGCCGTCTGCACGACATTGGCGGTGAAGCCCGCCGGATGGTTCGAGGTGTAGATGACGAACATGACGATGAAGATGCCGAACGCCAGCAGCGTTCCGCGCTGCTCGGCCAGCCAGTAGCGCCAATCTTTCACGCGCTAGCTCCCAGGCCCACTGGGCTCTCCTCGCCATGGATGTTGAGCGCGCTTGATATCAGCGCCCGCTCGGTGATCTCGGCACCGACCAACTCGCGCTTGACCGCCCCGTCATAGAGCACCAGCACGCGATCGCAGCAGCCGATCAGTTCGTCATAGTCGGTCGAGTAGAACAGGATCGCCGCACCCGCGTCGGCCAGTTTGCGCATCAGCTGGTACAACTCCTGCTTGGTGCCGACGTCGATGCCACGCGTCGGATCGTTGAGCAGGATGATGCGCGGCTGGCGCATCAGCCATTTGGCGATGACCACTTTCTGCTGGTTGCCGCCCGAAAGCGCGCCGACCGGAATGTCGAGGCCCGCCGTCTTGATCGCCAAGAGGCCGACCATGTCGTCGATCAGCCGCTGCTCGGCGGCGCGATCGATGATGCCGGCTTTCGACAGCCGGTCGAGCGCCGCGAACGACAGGTTCTCGCGCACCGTCATCGGCAGCATCAGCCCTTCGGTCTTGCGGTCCTCGGGAATGAGCGCCATGCCGATGCCGTCGTCGCGCGCAACGGATGGACTGGTGATCGAGACAGACTTGCCGTCGATCAGGATCTGGCCGCTGAGGCCCCGCAGCACGCCGAAGAAGGCGAGCAGCAATTCGCGCTGGCCCTGGCCGTCGAGGCCGCCAAGGCCGACCACCTCACCTGCCCTGACGGTCAGCGAGATATCGTGCAGCCGGTCGGCCCATGAGAGCTTGCGGGCCTCGAGCCTGGGGGCCGCGGTGGCAGGCACGGCCGCCGGCTTGGGCGGAAAGATATGGCTGTATTCGCGGCCGATCATCAGTTCGACCACCTCATTGTCGCTCTTCGAGCCGGCTGCATAGCTGGCGACATTGCGGCCGTTGCGGAACACCGTGCACTGATCCGCCAGTTCGGCGATCTCGTTCATGCGGTGCGAGATGTAGAGCAGCGCCAGCCCTTCCGAGCGCAGCCGCTTCAGCACCGCGAAGATCTTCGAGACATCCGCGGCGGTCAGCGCCGAGGTGGCTTCGTCGAGGATGAGGATGCGCGGCTTGCGTGCCAATGCTTTGGCGATCTCGACCATCTGTCGGCGCGACAATGGCAGGTCCTTGACCAGCGCCAGCGGGTGGATGTCGGCGGCGCCGGCGCGAGCAAGTGCTTCTTCGGCGATGCGGCGCTGCGCCTTGCGGTCGATCATGCCGAAGCGTTTGGGAGGATCGGAAATGACGATGTTGTCGGCCACGCTGAGTTCGGGGACCAGCGACAGTTCCTGGAAGATGCAAACGATGCCGGCCTTGTTGGCGGCCCCCGGAGAAGCGAAGGTCGCCTCGCGCCCGTCCAGCGTCATGCGGCCCTCATCGGGCGCCACGACACCTGCCATGACCTTGATCAGCGTCGATTTGCCGGCGCCGTTTTCACCGAGAATGGCGTGGATGCTGCCGGCTTCGACGACAAGCTCGGCCTTCTCCAGCGCACGTACGCCGCCATAGCGCTTGGATATGCCTTCCATACGAAAGAGCGGAGCCGCACCGTCCATCGGCCCTCCCAGGGCGATTGTGGGATTGAGACAAGCGCCGCGGCTCAAGCCGCGGCGCCAGGTGACAGCCAGCGATGATTTACTGGTTTTCCTTGGTCTGACCCATGATTTCCTGGGCGCTGAAATTGATGCCGCAGGTCGGGAAAGAATTGCCGACGAAGAAATTATCGGATTCCTTGGGGAAATAATCCGTGCCTTCCTTCAAGTTCGGGTCTTCGGCGATCGCCAGCGGCAGCTTCACCTCTTGTGGCACCACCTCGCCTTCGAGTGCGGCGATCGCAGTCTTGATGGCGACGGCGACCTGAGCCGGACCCGAGCCTGCGGACGAGCACTTCAGCCCGTCGGCCGAATGCGCGGCGCAGAACTTGCGGAAGCCGTTCTCGGTCTCGCCGCCAAACGGCACGAACGGATGCTTGGCGTCGATCATCGCCTGCACGATGCCGGTGTCGCCGCCCTGCCCGGTGATGCCGTCGAACGGACCGTTGGTGGCGATCGCATCCGCGGTCACTTTCTGTGCCACGCCGTCATCCCATTTGCCGGCGACTTCGGTGACGTCCCACTTCTTGCCGGACGCATCGAAGACCTCGTGGATGCCGTTGTGACGATCGGTGTCGACCGAGGTGCCGGCGACGCCGCGCACTTCCAGGATCTTGCCGCCGTTCGGTATCTTGGCGACCAGCCACTTGGCCCACAATTCGCCAAGGCCCTTCTGATCGACATTGACGTTGATGGCGTCCTTGGTGTCGAGGATGTTGTCGAAGGCGACCAGCACGATGCCGGCTTCCTTGGCGCGCTTGATGACCGGACCGAAGGCCGTCGGGTTCTGGGCGTCGGTGACGATGGCGTCATAGCCGGAATCGATGAAATTGTTGATCGCCGAGATCTGCGCCGGCACGTCCTCGCCCGTCGAGACGACCTTGAATTCCTTGATCTTGGCTTTGACTTCAGGTTGTGCGGCGTAGGCCTTGGCCGTCTGCACCATCTGGATGCGCCAGGTATTGGCGATATAGCCATTGGCAAAGGCGATGCGGAACGGCCCTTCCTTCTTGGGATATTTGAAGAATTTGGTCTCCGCGCTCCACGGCGCGAAACAGTCCGCCTGAGCGGCGGGACCCGACACGATTTCGGGTCCGGCGGCCATGGCGGCCGAATTGAGCATGACGAATGCAGTGGCGGCAACGACGCCACCAACAAGTGACTTGATCATCGATAATCCTCCCGATTGCAGTTCAGATTGTTCGTTTCGCAACGCGAATTTTCGCGCGATGGACCGGCACCTCCCGCCTCGCCATGCGCGTCCTTGGCCGCCCGTGGTGGCCGACCCGGTTCCTCCCTTGTCGCCCCCAGCGGTACGAAAACTATCATATTATCCATAATAAACAAGTATTAGTTGTCGCTTATGTATAATAAACAGGTACGCTCTGTCGTTTATGCACCTGCCTGCGGGAAATGGTAGCGCTACCAAATTGGCGTGTAAACCGGCATTTGCACAGTCGCTCCTGTGCGTTTCAACGCGCCGTGCTCTCGCGGCGCTTGAGCTCGAAACCGAGGTCGACGATCCGTTGCTCCGGTCTGTTGCCGGCGATCGCCGCAAGCGCCATGGCAACGGCACGCCGGCCGATCTCATAACGATGGGTGCGGATGCTGGTGACCGAAGGAAACGCCACCTGCATCATGTCGAGATCGTTGAACCCGACGATGCCGATCGTCTTCGGTACCGCGATCGAGGCGCGATGGCATTCGAACAAGACGCCGAGCGCGATATCGTCATTGTTGCAGAAGACACCGTCGAGTGTCGGCACCTTGGCCAGCGCATCGCGGAACATCTCGCGGCCGAGCGAGACGCTGGACAGCACCGGCGTAGTGGTGACGAGGCGCGGGTCGAACAGGCCCGCGGCCTCCATCGCCGCGCGATAGCCGGCAAGGCGCCGCTGCGAACGCGGATCCATGCGCGCGCCGATGAAGCCGATGCGGCGATAGCCCGCCTCGATCAGATGCTCGCTCGCCGCCCTGCCGCCATCCAGATGCGAGAAGCCGACCATCATGTCGACCGGATCGGGACCCGTTTCCATGACCTGCACCACAGGGCAGCCGGCACTTTCCAGCAGCTTTCGCGAAGCCGGTGTCTGATCGATGCCGGCGACGATCAACGCTGCCGGCCGTTGCGAACCGAACACCTGCAGCAGCCGCTCTTCCTCGAGGCCGGAATAGTGGGTGTTGCCAAGCTGGATGCGGAAGGGGCTGGCCGACAGGCTGTCATAGATGCCGCGCACCACCTCGGCGAAGACGTTGTTGGTAAGCGACGGCACCAGCACGCCGAACACCTCCGCGCGCGCCGAGGCCAGGGCCCGGGCATTCGGGTCCGGCACATAGCCCAGTTCGTCGACGGCGGCCTGGATCTGGCGGCGCAGCTCTTCGGACACACGCTCCGGCTCGCGCAGGGCGCGCGACACGGTGATCGCACCAACGCCGGCCTTGCGCGCGACATCCGCGATGGTAGGGCGGCCGCCGCCCCGGCGCGAGCGCGGCTTGGTCAAGGGCGCACTCCTGGCGACGGGCTTGTGCAGCCAAGCGCCTTTAGAACCATATTCAGGGTCTTTGCCACCGTCGTCATGCCAAATCGGCCTGTTGCCGCACCCATCCGCCCTCCGGCGTCGCGCAGCCTTGGGTGGTTGTCAAGCCGCGCAGCTCCCGGACCATTGGGCAGGGTGAGCTCAGGCCATCACGGCTGTGCTGCGCCGTGCCTTCCACAACAGCAGCCCGATCGCCAGTATGTTCAGCAAATTCCAGGCGATGCCGTTGAGGAACGCAGCCGCATAGGAGCCGGTCAAATCGTAGATCCAGCCCGACATCCAGCCGCCGATCGCCATGCCGAAGATCGTCGCCATCAAGACGATGCCGATACGCTGGCCAGCCTCTTTGGCCGGCATGTAGTCGCGCACGATGATCGCGTAGCAAGGCACGATACCGCCCTGCGACAGGCCGAACACCAGCGACACCACATAGAGCGAGGCAAGCCCGTCGAATGGGATGTAGAACAGCAGCGACAGGCATTGCAGCACCGAGCCGATCATCAGTGTCCACACCGCGCCGATGCGGTCGGCGAGAAAGCCCGATGCCAGCCGACTGACGACGCCGCCTGCCATCATGATCGACAGCATGTCGGCGCCATGTGCGACGCCGTAGCCAAGGTCCATGCAATAGGCGACGATATGCACTTGCGGCATCGACATCGCCACGCAGCAGCCGAGGCCGGCGACGACCAGCAGCACCTGCAACGCCGCCGGCGACAGCGGCATCGACTGCACCGGCCGGCTTCCGGGCGAACCGGCGGCAGCCGCAACTGGGGCACCGCGCCGCAGCATCAGCACCAGCGGCACCATAGTCACCAGACAGAAGATGCCGATGGCGGCATAAGTGAAGCGCCAGCCTTCCGCCTTTATCAGCGTCGGCATGATGGTCGGCCAGATCGCTCCGGCGAGGTAGTTTCCGGCGGCCGCCGCGGTCACCGCGACACCGCGCCGGCGGTTGAACCAGTGCGAGATATCGGCGATCAGCGGCCCGAAGATCACCGACGTGCCGATACCGATCAGCACTCCTTGGGCAAGCGTGAATTGCAGGATCGAGGTCGACAGCGCCGCGAGAAGCAGGCCGGCGGAAAGCGCAATCGAAGAGAGCAGCGCCGGGATCCAGTATCCCATCCGGTCGATGGCGCGGCCGACCAGCACGTTGCCGGCGGCAAAGCCGACCATGGTCGCAGTATAAGGCATGGACGCCGCTGCGCGGTCGACGCCGAACTCGGCCTGCACCGCGGGCAGCACGACGACGACTGCCCACATTCCGACGGCGCCGATCGTCGCCAGCAGCATCGAGATGGCAAGCCGCATCCAGGCATAGGAGCTGTCGATGCCGGGGCCGGGCTGGATGCTGTCGGTTCGGGTCAAGGCGTTTCCTGTCGGCGGTCTCGGAGATCGGCTGCCGTTTGCGCCACTATCGGCGCATTCTCGGGTCGCAGCAGCGCCACAGCTGGCAAATCCGTGGCTCCAGAGCCAGGGCGGAACCGATGCCGATGTGCGGAGTTTCCTGGCAGCCTACCCTGCAGAGGAGTCCTGCGATGACCGCCACCAGGAAAAAATGGTCGGCCGAGGTGACCGAGCACAGCGACGCGATGGATCTTGAGGATCACGTCTTCGAATCCGACGACGCCAGGAAGATCGCCGCCTCGCTCAAGCGATCCGCCGAACACAGCCACCGGCGCAAGGCCGAGCCGTTCCAGTCGGCCATGTCGATGCTGAACTTCTACATCAACCGCGCCGGCAAGAACTTGCCTGCCGCGCGCAAAAAAGTGCTTGAGGACGCCAAGGATGAACTGCGCAGCGCCTTCGGACGTGACAAGGATGATTAGCGGCGGCCGGCCCTACCGGGCGCGGATGACGCCGTCTGTGTTGGCGAGCAGTTTGCGCACTGCATTGCGCGCCGCGTCGGGGCGCTGCAGGCGGATGTTCTTCTCGATTGCCTCGTGCAGCTTCTGCGCGTGGTTGAGATCGTCGATCTCCCGCGTCGTATAGGCAAAGAGGTGATCGAAGGCGGATTCGATCAGTACGCCGAGCGGCACCAACAGGTCGTTGCCCGAAGCCCGCAGGATGGCAAGATGGAAGCGCGTGTCGGCGCGGGTCCGCTCCTGCAGGCTCGTCGCCTCTCCCATCTCCCGGCAGGCCAGGCTGATCTCGGCCATCTGCTCGTCGGTTCTTCGCATGGCGGCAAACGCGGTCGCTTCCGGCTCGATGATGTGGCGGAATTCCTGCACCGTCTTGAGGAACACTTCGCGATCCGGCGACGTCGCGTACCAGGCAAGCACATCGCGATCGAGCAGGTTCCAGCGTTCCTTCGGCTCGACCCAGCTGCCGATCTTGGGACGTGAGGCCAAAAGGCTCTTGGCCATCAGCATCTTGATCGCCTCGCGCACCGCCGAGCGGCTGACGCTGAAGGTCTCCGACCATTTCGCTTCATTGGGCAGGATGGTACCAGGCGGATAGTCGCCGCGCACGATCCTGAGGCCAATTTCGCTGGCCAGCGAGGCGTGGACGCTGGAGCCAGGAATACGGGCGGCGTCCGCCCGGCGAACGCCGCCCGGACGGTCCCCGGAGGCCGCTTTCCCCAACGATTTTTCCTTGTTCGGCTTCGCGTCCCGCATGGGTTCCAGAAAGTCCGTATTAAGCAGGCTGTCAAGCGCGGCAAGCGGCTTGCACCGCAAAGCCGCCCGCTGTGCACAGATCAGCTCGATTGCTTCGCGGATCAGTCCTGCTTGACGTATTTGCGCCAGCTATGCTCCGGGCGGAAGCCCAGCACGTCGCGCGCCTTGCGGTTCGACAGCAGCGTCTCGTATTCGCCGAGCTCGGCCTTCACCGGCACGCCGGGGTAGAACCGCTTCAGGAGTTCGGCAGTCGGCAGGTCGGATGAGGTGTCGTCATTGGCGGCGTTGATCACCTGATAGCCGAGGCCGTCCTTCTCGATGGCGCGCAGCGTGATCTGGCCAAGGTCGCGCGCGTCGACATAGCTCCAGGCGATGCGCTTGCGGAAACCCGGATCGGCGAACCATTTCGGAAACAGTGAATATTCGTGCGGCTCGATGACGTTGCCGATGCGCAGGGCATAAATGTCGGTGCCGTTGCGCTGGGCGAAGGCCCGCGCCGTCTTCTCGTTGACGACCTTGGACAAAGCATAGCTGTCCATCGGGTCGACGTCATACTCCTCGTCGAGCGGGAAATATTTGGGATCGCGCGGCTCGTTGGCGAACACAAGCCCATAAGTCGTCTCGCTGGAGGCGATGATAATTTTGCGGATACCGAGCTTCACCGCCGCCTCGATGACATTGTAGGTGCCGAGCGCATTGATGCGGAACACCTCGTTGTCGGTGGTGATCATGATGCGCGGGATGGCGGCGAAATGCACCACCGCATCGACCGGCTGCGGGCGCAGCGAGGGGTCGAATTCATGCAGGCCCATATAGCTCGACAGCGCGTTGAACACCTGCCCGCTGTCGGTGATGTCGGTGATCAGCGTGCGCACCTTGGGATTGTCGAGCGGCCTGGTGTCGATGTTGAGCACCTGACAGCCTTGCTCGACCAGATACTGGACGACATGGCGTCCGGCCTTGCCGCTGCCGCCGGTGAACATGATCCGTTTTGTCATTTTGCTCTCCACATCCTCAGGGATTTATGTGTATTGTCAGACAATATCGCCATCTGCAACCACCCTCGCCTGCAAAACGGCAGCGCCTGACATCAATCATTGCAACAGGACTTGAAGACATGAACACGACTGCCGCGCGCGAAAAGATCGGCTTCATCGGGCTTGGCCTGATGGGCCACGGGATCGCCAAGAACATCGTCGACAAGGGCTACAGTCTGACCTTCCTCGGCCGCAAGAACCGCAAACCGGCGGAAGACCTGCTTGGCCGCGGCGCCACGGAAGCATCGACCTCGCGCGATGTGGCGGCGGCATCTGATATCGTCTTCATCTGCGTCACCGGTTCGCGCGAGGTCGAAGCCATCATTCGCGGCCCCGGCGGCCTCAAGGAGGGCTTGAAAAAGGGCTCGGTCGTCGTCGACTGCTCGACCTCCGATCCGGTCTCGACGGTGGCGCTGGCAGCGGAACTTAAGGCGCTCGGCATCGATTTTGTCGACGCGCCGCTCAGCCGCACGCCGAAGGAAGCCTGGGAAGGCACGCTCGACGCCATGGTCGGCGCGCCGGACGCCCTCTTTGCCAGGGTGAAGCCGGTGATCGAAACCTGGGCCGGCCGCATCGTCCATATCGGCGACACCGGCGACGGCCATCGCATGAAGCTGCTCAACAATTTCATCTCGCTCGGCTACGCAGCGATCTATTCCGAGGCACTGGCACTGGCTGAGAAGGTCGGCATCTCGCCGCCGCGCTTCGACAGCGTCATTCGCAATGGCCGCATGGATTGCGGCTTCTACCAGACCTTCATGCGCTGGACGCTGGAAGGTGACCGCGATGCGCACAAATTCACCATCGCCAATGCCTTCAAGGACCTGACCTATCTGGAATCGATGGCGGGTGCGGCCGGCATTGCCAACCCGCTCGGCAACGCCACCAAGAACTCCTTCGCCGGTGCCCATGCAACCGGCCCGGCCGAGCAATTCGTACCGATGCTGGCGACGCATATCGCTGGGGTGAACGGTGTCGACCTGATGCCGATGAAGGATGGCAAGAAACAGACCATTTAACCGATCGCCCAACGCCGGCGCCGATCACCGCCGCCACCGCCCTATCCCATCGTCGGTATCTGCAAGCAGCTTGTGCACGGCGTTGCGCGCAGCGGCTGGGCGCTGCAGGCGGATGTTCTTTTCGATCGCCTCATGCAGCTTCTGCGCCTGGCGCTGATCGGCGACCTGCTGTGTCGTGAATGCGAAGAGATGGTCGAGCGCCGATTCGATCAGCACGCCGAGCGGCACCAGAAGGTCGTTGCCGGAAGCGCGCAGGATGGCCAGATGAAAGCGCGTATCGGCGCGGATACGCTCCTGCAGGCTCAAGGCCTCGCCCATGTCGCGGCAGGCCTGGCTGATTTCCGCCATTTGCTCGTCGCTGCGCCGCATGGCGGCAAAGGCCGACGCTTCCGGCTCGATGATATGACGAAACTCCTGCACGGTTCGCAGGAACGCCTCGCGGTCGGGCGCCGTCGCGTACCAGGCCAGAACGTCGCGGTCGAGCAGGTTCCAGCGCTCCTTCGGCTCGACCCAACTGCCGATCTTGGGGCGTGAGGCCAACAGGCTTTTCGCCATCAGCATCTTGATGGCTTCGCGCACCGCCGAACGGCTGACATTGAAGATCTCGGCCCATTTGGACTCGTTGGGCAGGATGGTGCCGGGCGGATAGTCGCCACGCACGATCCGCAGGCCAATCTCGCCGGCCAACGAGACATGGACGCTCGCCCCCGCAAAATGCGCGGCACCAGCCTTCCGCATGACAGCCGGACCGTGGCTCGCTTGTGCCTTGGTTAGGTCGGTTCGCTTGCTTGACTTCTCGTCCGGCATCCACGTTCCAATGCGTCGACCGTCTGTCGTCCGGAATGGTCCGAACCGTACGGGCGCCGATCTCGTTGCCGAAAAATCCAGATCACGGGCGCGGCAAAGCCGGAGCCGATTGCCCCAACTATTGCGTCCGTTCGGGAATTACCGCTTCCGTTCAGGAATGACGGGGCGCCCGCAACCGGGCGCCCCGAAATCGAGAACCTACTTCTGGATGCAGGTGTCGACCGTATCCTTGGTGCACTCGTCGAGGCCGGTGAACACCGGATCGGCGACCGCCTTGCCTTCGATCAGGTCGATCATCACCGACGGTGCCTTGTAGCCCATTTCGAACGGCCGCTGGCCGACCAGAGCCGTTACAAGGCCGTCACGAGCGATCGCCACTTCGTCGCCGATCGTGTCGGCGGCGCCGATGACGAAGTCGTTGCTGGCGATCCGGTCCTTGAGCGGCCCGAACAGATCGCGGTAGGGCTGCGGCGCGCCGAACAGCGGCCAGCCGCCCATGATGCCGAAGGCGTCCAGCTTGGGGTTGGCGGCGAGGATGTCGGTCATCGCCTGCACGCCCTTGGCGCCATCGTCATTGGTGAACACCGGGCAGCCGGGAACTTCGGTCCAACCACCTTCACCCGCAAGTGCGGCAAGGCCTTCCTTGCCCGACAGTGCGTCACGCATGCCTTGCGCACGGCGCAGGATGTTGTCGGCTGCCGGGTTGCCTTCGATGGTGCAGATCGTGCCACCATTCGGCTTGCCCTTCTTGATGTACTCGCCGATCTTCTTGCCCATCAGGTAATTGTCGGTACCGAGATAGGTCTTGCGAAGACCTGCGTCTTCCTTGCTGAGATCGGCATCGACCGTCATGATCGGGATCGTCGGATTGGCGCTCTTGATCGTCTGCGCGATCAGCGGCGCGTTGGACGGCGAGATCGCCATCGCGACCGTGTCGGCTTTGCTCAGCATGTCCTGGACGATCTGCGCCTCGCCGGCCTCGTCCGAAGTCGACGCCGGACCGGTGTAGAAGCATTCATACTCCGAGCTGGCGTTTTCCTTGTTCCATTTCTCGCAGCCCTGGTGGATGGCCTCGAAGAACGGATTGTCGAGACCTTTCACGACAATGACGAGCTGTTTCTTGGCCAAAGCCGGCCCGGCACCCAACGCCATTGCGGCGACGGCGGCGAGCAAAAGTGTTTTCCTCATGTCAGTCCTCCCTTGAAACAAACGGACACGGCGTGCCCGCCATACAGATCGACCGGATGCGTGATGACCGAGGGTCGTTTCGCGAGCGCTCGTGTCGCCAGGACAGATCGATAAGCATTTCCAGATTCGGCTTCAGATCAACTCACACACAGGTGCCGCTGGATCTTGGGCCGTCAAACCTCCGCCGATTCCGGCCGGCGAACCGCCAGCGGAGATCGGCATAATCTCCTCCGACGCTTAGCTAATATCGGCTTGGCGCCAACGTCAATGCTATTTGTCCTACAAAACGGATTTTTAAAATAGTCCTGGCCCAATTCGTCCGACAATTGATTGACGTGCGCCGGCTTTTGCGTAAAAGAACGCTAACGCCGTCTTCGGGAGGAGCCGGGGAGAGCGAGGCCAAAGCAGCGTCGGCATCCACGCCGGGAACAGCAGCAGGTCGCAAATCACGGGGAGGCAAAGGCTGGTGGCGGTTCTCGAACTCACCAACATCTCAAGGCATTTCGGCGCCATCCAGGCCGTCAACGACGTGTCGCTGTCGATCGAGCCCGGACAGGTGGTCGGCCTCATGGGCGACAACGGCGCCGGCAAGTCGACGCTGGTCAAGATGATCGCCGGCAATTTCCGCCCGAGCCATGGCACCATGCACATGGACGGCAAGGAATTGATCCTGCACAAGCCGGCGGAAGCCCGCCAGCACGGCATCGAGATCGTCCACCAGGACCTTGCGCTCTGCAACAATCTGACCGCCGCCGCCAACGTCTATCTCGGCCGCGAGTTGCGGCGCGGCGTCGGGCCGTTCCGCATCCTCGACTATGCCTCGATGTACAAGCGTGCCGGCCAGCTCTTCGCCGAATTGAAGTCCGAGACCCGTCCGCGCGATCTCGTCAAGCAGATGTCGGGTGGCCAGCGCCAAGCGGTGGCGATCGCCCGCACCATGCTGTCGCAGGCCAAGATCGTGCTGATGGACGAACCGACGGCCGCTATCTCGGTGCGCCAGGTCGCCGAAGTGCTGAACCTGATCCGCCATTTGCGCGATCAAGGCATTGCCGTCGTGCTGATCAGTCACCGAATGCCTGACGTCTTCACCGTCGCCGACCGCGTCATAGTCATGCGGCGCGGCCGCAAGGTCGCCGACAAGACGATTGCGTCGAGCTCGCCCGAGGAAGTCACCGGGCTGATCACCGGCGCCATCGAACAGGTTTGATTTCAGCGAATTTCACCACGCACAGCAGATGAAGGTCGACGATGGCACTGACAATTGACCAGCCGATCGAACACAAGCAGCAATCCCTGCCGGCAAGAGTGTTTGCCAGCCAGACCTTCTGGGTGGTGATCGCCGTTATCCTCGCCTGCGTGTTCCTGTCGTTTGCCACCGACGCGTTTGCCACGTCGAAGAACCTCTACAACATCACCCGCAACATCACCTTCGTCGCCATTATCGCGCTCGGCATGACCTTCGTCATCATCACCGGCGGCATCGACCTCTCGGTCGGCTCGGTGCTGTGCCTGTCGTCGATGATTTTGGCCGTCACGATGCATGCCGGCTACTCGATCGAGGTCGGCATCCTGGCCTCGATCGCCACCGCGCTCGCCATTGGCGCCTTCAACGGCGTGCTGATCGCCTATCTCGGCTTTCCACCCTTTGTGGTGACGCTCGGCATGCTGTCGATCGCCCGCAGCCTAGCCATGGTCGCCTCCAACAACACGGTCGTCTTCCAGTTCGGGCCGGACCACGCCAAGCTTCTGTCATTGGGCGGCGGCGCCTGGGTGTTCGGCATCGCCAATCCGGTGCTTTACATGATCCTTCTGGCGCTGACCACCGGCTTTATCCTGCGTTGGACGAAGTTCGGCCGCCACATCTTCGCCATTGGCGGCAACGAGCACGCGGCAACGCTGACCGGCGTTCCGGTGCGCCAGATCAAGGTTGCCGTCTACATGATCTCGGCGCTGTCGGCCGGCATTGCCGGCATCATCCAGACCGGCTGGCTGGGTGCCGTCACCACCAATCTCGGCACCGGCATGGAGCTGCAGGTGATCGCCGCAACCGTCATTGGCGGCGCCAATCTGGCTGGCGGCGTCGGCACCGCCTTTGGCGCCATCGTCGGTGCGGCCCTGATCGAGGTGATCCGCAACAGTCTCGGTCTGCTCGGCATCAATGCCTTCTGGCAAGGTGTGTTCATCGGCGGCGCCATCCTGCTGGCGGTGCTGTTCGACCGCATCCGCAATTTCCGCCGCAGCGACTAGAACCATGATCCCGAAAAGTGGAAACCGGTTTTCAGGCAAGATCATGGTCAAACAAAAGACTGTTTGATGGCCAACTCCCTGTTCAGCCTCGAGGGGCGGGTGGCGCTGGTGACTGGCTCCGGTCAAGGCATCGGCTTTGCGCTGGCTCGGGGCCTCGCCGGACACGGTGCAAGCATAGTGCTGAACGGTCGCGACACCGCCAGGATCGACAGCGCCGTCGAAAAGCTGCGCGATGTCGGCTTCAAGGCGCACGCCTCGGTATTCGACGTCACCGATTTTCAGGCGGTCAACGCGGACATTGCCCGCATCGAGGCCGAGATCGGCGCCATCGACATCCTCATCAACAATGCCGGCGTGCAGTTCCGCGCTCCGCTCGAGGACTTTCCCGAGGAGCAGTGGGAGCGCCTGTTCAAGACCAATGTGTCGGGCGCCTTCCATGTCGGCAAGGCGGTCGCCCGCCACATGATCCCGCGCGGCAAGGGCAAGATCATCAACATCGGCTCGGTGCAGAGCGAGCTGGCAAGGCCGAACATCGCACCATACACCGCGACCAAAGGCGCGATCCGCAACCTGACAAGGGGTATGTGCGCCGACTGGGCGAGATACGGCCTGCAGATCAATGCGATCGCACCCGGCTATTTCCGCACCGAGATGAACCAGGCGCTGGTCGACAATCCGGAATTTTCCGCCTGGCTGGAAAAGCGCACGCCCGCCGGGCGCTGGGGCAATGTCGACGAGTTGATCGGCGCCGCCGTGTTCCTTGCCTCCGACGCATCGTCTTTCGTCAACGGCCATACGCTGTATGTCGATGGCGGCATGACGGCTTCGGTTTGAAGGGCGTTCTTCCCTTGTGGGAGAAGAGGAAACCTATCGCTCAGTCTGAAAATCCGGCCGCATCGGCCGTCATTGGCCCTCGCCGCCCCCGCGCGTCTTGACGCGGCCCCGAACTCCGCCGCACAATCCCTGTTGCAGGCGAAGGGAGGCCAGTCGTCTGCGGGAGGATATACCCATGACGGAAGCGATCAGGCTCTACTGGGGCCGGTTCGGACATGTTTCTATCCTGAATGTCGCAAGCGACTTCGTCACTCATGCCCATGTCGAGGCCCATCTGATCATCTGGCTGGAAGGTACGGCCGGCGAAATGACCATCGGCCGCGAGACCGTCCGGCTTGGACCTGGAACGGCCGCCGGCATCAACTCCTTCCAGCCGCACAGCCATGTTCTGTCGCAAAACGGGACGCCCGGTCTGTTTCTCGCCTTCTACATCGATCCCGACTGGGCGCGGCGCCGCCGCGACCTGCCTTCGTCTGCGCCGCTGTTCTCACAAGCCGCGATCACGCTGGAACCGTGGCTGCATCAGGCCGCCGCCAATCTGCTCGACCACCTCAGCGACAATGAGAGCGTCGACGATATCGCCAACTACGAGATCGAGCGTTTCATCGATAGCGTGCTCGACGCCGCCGACGCCTCGGCGCCGCAGGAGGCCCGTGTCCGCATCAACACCATGCAGGATTTCCGTGTCCGCAAGGCAATCCAGCTGATGAAGGCCAATGTCTGCGAGCGCATCTGCTTCGACGACGTGGCGCGCAGCGTCGGCCTGTCGCGACCGCATTTCTTCGCTTTGTTCAAGGAACAGACCAATCTGACGCCCAATGTCTACTGGAATACGCTGCGCATGGAGGAAGCGGTGCGGCAGCTGCAATGGTCGCGGGAGCCGCTGATCTCGGTCGCCTGCAATCTCGGCTTCACCACGCAGGGCAATTTCTCGCGCTTTTTCCGCGACCATGTCGGCGTGCCGCCGACGCTCTACCGCGAGGCCGCGCGGGCGATTGCCTGAACCTGTCCTCGTTTAGTCAAGGTCGACTGTTTTTCAGACTCCTTGATACACGCTCAAGACGCATTGATAAGCGTCGCTGAAATGGCCGCCCTACCCTTGCACCGGATCGCTTTTGCAAGGGAACATTTGAATGGCCAAAGTCACCATATCCAGCGTCATCGACGCGCCGGTCGAAAAGGTCTGGGCGCGCATACGCGACTTCAACGGGCTGCCGGGCTGGCATCCGCGCATGGTGGAAAGCCACATTGAAGACGGCAAGGATGCCACCACGATCGGCTGCGTGCGCAATTTCCAGCTCGCCAGCGGCCCCCGCCTGCGCGAAAAGCTGCTCGATTTTTCCGATCAGAATTTCCTCGTCAGCTACTCCATCCTGGAGACGCCGCAGCCGCTGACCAATCACAAGGCGACGCTGCAGTTGCGGCGCGTGACCGATGGCGACCGCACCTACGCCGAATGGACCGCCAGCTTCGACGCCGCGCCCGAGGAGGCAGACAAGCTGGCCGAGGGCATGGGCGCCAATGTCTTTCAGGGCGGCTTCAACGCTCTGAAAAGCCATTTCGCCGGCCAGAGCTGACAGGAGCCAAACCATGGCGCTGGCACTGCAGACCTTTGCAACGGTGAAAGACGCGAACGCGGCACTGAAAGCCCAGGGCACACGCTATCTCGGCGGCGGCACGCTGGTCGTCCGCGCGGCCAATGAGGGCGATGTCTCGGTTTCCGGCCTTGTCAGGTCGACCGAGCCGTCTTTGTCCACCATCGCCGTTGCCGGTGGAAAAGCCCGTGTCGGCGCTTCGGTGACGATGGCGGCGATCGCCGGCCATCCGGAGCTCGGCACGCTCGCCAAGGCCGCCCGCGCCGTCGGTGGCCCGGCCATCCGCAACATGGCGACCGTCGGCGGCAATCTTTTTGCCCCGGCCCCCTATGGCGATTTCGCTGTTGCCCTGCTGGCGCTCGATGCCATGGTCGGCACCGATGGCGGCGAAACGCCTATCGAGACTTTTCTGGCCAATCGGGACGGCAGCCGTGCCGTCGTCACTTCCGTGAGCTTCACGCTTCCGAAGGCCGACAGTTTCCGCTTCCTGAAAGTGTCGAGGGTCAAGCCCAAGGGCGTCTCGGTGCTCAGCATAGCCGGTGCTCTGGAACTGTCGTCGGATGGCACCGTGACCTCGGCGCGGATCGCGCTCGGCTGCATGGCGGATCGGCCAATGCGCGCCAGGGCGGCGGAAAAAGCGCTGATCGGCCGAAAGCTGACCGCTGACGGCATCGCGCCGGCCTTGGCCGCGGCCGGTGATGGCACCTCGCCCATCACCGACCCGATCGCCAGCGCCTGGTATCGCGCCGAAGTCTTGCCGGTTCATCTCGGCCGGTTGCTGCTCGCATAATATTTCGTTCGGGGGCGCGCGTCTGTCCGCCGGTTCGGGCAGGCGCGCTGGGAGGAAAACATGGCAAAGGTTCCGGTTCAATTCACGCTCAACGGCTCGGAAAAGGCCGAATTCATCGACAGCGGCACGACGCTGCTTCAGGCCCTGCGCGACAAGATCGGCGACACCTCACCGAAAGGCGGCTGCCATCAAGGGACCTGCGGCGCCTGTTCGGTCATCATAGACGGCGAACTCAGGCTCTCCTGCCTGACCTTGGCCGAGACCTGCGATGGCGCCGTCATCAGCACGACATCGGGACTTTCGGAAGCTGGCGTGCTGCACCCGCTGCAGCGCGCCTTCCTCGACACGTTCGCCACGCAATGCGGCTTCTGCACGCCGGGCATGATCATGGCGGCAAAGGTGCTGCTCGACCACACACCCAACCCCAGCCGCGACGAGGTGGTCGAGGCGCTGTCGGGAAACATCTGCCGCTGCACCGGTTACGAGCCGATCATCCAGGCGGTGCTGACCGCCGCCCGCGCCAATTCGCAGAACGCGGCCTGAGGGGTCCAAAGCAATGGAACTGCGCAAGAACTACTTCACTGATATCCGCAAGGACGATCTGAACGAGATCGGCCAGCCCCGGCCGCGCTCGGATTCGCCAGGCCATGTCACCGGCAAGACCGCCTTTTTCGCCGACCGCAATTTCCCTGGCATGCTGCACCTGAAGATGGTGCGCAGCCCGCATCACCATGCCCGCATCCGCTCGATCGACACCTCGGAAGCGGAAAAGCATCCGGGCGTGGTGAAGATTCTGACCGCCAAGGACGTGCCGCACAATGTCTACACCATCCTGATCCTGATCCAGGTCGGGCCGGAGGACGAGACGGTGCTTGCCGACGGCAAGGTGCGCTGGAAGGGCGAGGCCGTGGTGGCCGTGCTGGCCGAAACCGAGCGTGCCGCGCAGGAGGCCGCAGCCAAGGTCAAGGTCGACTATGAGGTGCTGCCGGCCGTCTTCGACATGGAAGAGGCGCTGAAGCCCGGCGCGCCCCTGGTCAACGAATATCACGGCCAGAATTATTACCTCTATGACAGCGGCGAGTGCCGCAAGGTGCGCTTCGGCGATGTCGAGGCGGGCTTCGCCGGCGCCGACCACATCCTGGAGGAGAGCTACCAGTCCTCGCCGATCGAGCACGCGCCGACCGAGACCACCGGCTGCGTGGTGGCACCCGAGGGCAATGACCGCTTCACCTGCTACACCAACACGCAGGCGATGTTCTTCACGCTCGACAACACCTCGATCATCCTGCAGATGCCGGGCAGCAAACTGCATTTCGTCGGCGGCACCGTCGGCGGCGGTTTTGGCGGCAAGGTCGACGTCATCGTCGAGCCCATCGCCATCCTCGGCGCAAAATTAACAGGACGACCAGTCTGTTTTATCTACAGCCGCGAGGAGGAGATGCAGATCTCGTCGCCGCGAGCGGCCGAAAAGGTCGTCATCAAGGACGGCGTCATGAAGGACGGCCGCATCGTCGCGCGCAAGGTCACCGGCTATACCGACGCCGGCGCCTATTCGCGCCACTCGCCCTATGGCGCGCAGAAGGGCGCGGGGCACTATCCCGGCCCCTACACCATCCCAAACGTCTGGATCGACACCTACTGCGTCTACACCAACCGCACGCCCTCCTCCGCCATGCGCGGCTTCGGCGTCACCATCGGCGACTTCGCGCTGGAGGTGCAGATGGACAAACTGGCGCGGCTGATCGGCATGGATCCGCTCGAATTCCGCTTCATCAACGCCTATCGCGACGGCGACATGAAAGCGCATCGCCAGCCGACCGAGGGCGCGGCGCTGATCGAATGCATGCAGGAAGCCTCGCGCGCAGCCAACTGGCCGGTGGCGGAGAAATACATGGCCATGTCGTCTTACGTGAAGGGAGCTTGAGATGGCGATCAGGCGTGGACGCGGCGTTGCCGCGATCAACTATCCCACCGGCATGAACCTCGGCGGCGACCCGACGCAGGCGCTGGTGCATTCGACGCCGACCGGCAATTTCATGGTGACGCTTTCCAGCGTCGATCTCGGTCAGGGCATGAAGCAGATCATGGCGCAGATCTGCGCCGAGACGATCGGCGTGCCGACCGACCGTGTCGTCGTCGACACCGCCGACACCGACACCGGCCCGCACTGCATGGGCACATTCGCCTCGCGCGGCACCCACCGCGCCGGCAACGCCGTCATCCAGGCGGCAAGGGAAGCGCGCCAGGTGATGCTGGAAGTGGCCGCCGAGGAGCTGGAGGTCAACGCCTCCGACCTCGAGACCGATGGACAGGGCAACATCCTGGTCAAAGGCGCACCGCAAAAGTCGATCTCGATCTTCGATGTCGCGCTGTCGGCGCATTTCAAGCGTGGCCGCTCGATCTCCGGCCGCGGCATGTTCCTGATCCCGCGCTCCTATCCCGAGAAGGAAACCGGCGCGATGAAGCCGTCGACCTGTTATGCCCATGCCTGCACGGTGGCCGAGGTCGAGGTCGACGACGAGACCGGCGAGGTTACCGTGCTGACGGTGAAGAACGTCTTCGAGATCGGCCGCGCGCTGAACCCAAAGATGGTCGAACAGCAGCTGGTTGGCGGCTCCTGGATGGGCATCAGCCATGCGCTCTATGAGACAACCGAGCCCTATTATCCCAACCGCGACCATGGCGGCACCGACTTCAACCAGTATCTGATGCCCGGCCCCGGCGATCTCGCCGAGACCGAGATCATCGTTCTGGAGCGGCCTTCGGCGGACGGACCATACGGCGCCAAGGGGCCGGGCGAAATGTGCGCCAACCCGCAGATCCCGGCCGTCGCCAATGCCGTCTTCGACGCCGTCGGCGTGCGCATCGACACTCTGCCGATCACGCCGGAGCGCATCCTGCGCGCGCTGAAGGCGCAAACGGCGAATTGAGGGCTGGAATGACAGGGACAAGCGCCGAGACTGTCGCGACCTCGCCGGAGGCGGTGGCGCAGCACCTGGCCGCCTCGCGCTACCTTGCCGACGAGAGCCTTTCGACCGCGATCTTCCTGGCAATCCGGCTGGGCAAGCCGCTGCTGCTCGAAGGCGCGCCGGGCGTAGGCAAGACGGAGGCGGCGAAGGCGATCGCCGCGCTGCTCGGCCGTGATCTGGTGCGGCTGCAATGCTATGAAGGCATCGATGCCGCGCATGCGCTCTACGAATGGAACTACCAGCGCCAACTGCTCGCCATCCGCCATGCCGGCGAGCATGAGATCGACATCTACGACGACCGTTTCCTGATCGCCCGGCCGCTGCTGCAGGTGCTGAAGGCGCCCGAGCAGCGCGTGCTGCTGGTCGACGAGATCGACCGCTCGGACCACGAATTCGAAGCGCTGCTTTTGGAATTCCTCTCCGACTTCCAGATCAGCATTCCCGAGCGCGGCACCATCCGCGCCACGGCACAGCCGATCGTCATCCTGACCTCGAACCGCACCCGGGAACTGGCCGAAGCACTGCGCCGCCGCTGCGTATACCACTGGATCGGCTATCCCGACGCCGAGCGCGAGGCCGCCATCATCATGCTGCGCGCCGGCGATGTAGCGCAAGCCACCGCACGCGCGGTGGCGGCGGCCGTGCAGACCATTCGCGCCCGCCCGCTCGCCAAGCCGCCCGGCATTGCCGAGGCGGTCGAATGGGCCAACGCCGCGACCATCCTGGAAAAAGGCGGCAGCCCGTGGCCGGAAGCCTTCCGCCGCGCCATCGGCGTGCTGATCAAGGACGAGGAGGATCTCTCCTACATCGAGCCCGAGCTTGGCCGGATTGTCGAGGAGGCGCTGGCGTGAGCCGAGACCTCAACGGCACGTTCTCCCCGTTCATTCCGCAACGCTGGCGGGACAGCACCCCCCTCTGTCCTGCCGGACATCTCCCCCTCAAGGGGGGAGATTGGCTGTCATTCCGGCTTTCGACAATCTCCAGCGTCGCAGAACGGAGCGAAGCATCGAAGCTGCTGATCTCCCCCCTTGCGGGGGAGATGTCCGGCAGGACAGAGGGGGGCGCCACGCAATGATGCGGGAAACAAGCGTACCCCGCGCCGCCGCGCCCTTGCTCGGTTTTGGGCGGCTGCTGCGCCGCTATGGCTTTGCCGTCGCGCCGGAGCAGATCTCTGGCTTCATGCAGGCGGTGACGTTGCTCGGGCCGCGCTCGATGGCAGACATCCGCGAGGCCGCCCTTGCCACCCTTGCACCCCCGCCCGATCGCCGCGACGAATTCGAGGCGCATTTCCAGAGCCACTTTTATGGCAACACATCCGCCGTGGCCGAAGGCGACGCAGACGAGGAAACCCGCATCAAGGATGATGGCGGCGCCGACGACGAACGGATCGAGGCCGAACAGCGGCAAGAGGGCGGCGAGCTGTCCTCGGCGCTGGAGCAGTTGAGCAGCCGCGACTTCCAGCGCGACGATGACGGCCTTGCCGCTTTCCGCCGCAAGCTCGCTTCGGCCCTGCCCGCCCGCCGCTCCTTCCGCACCGTGCGCACCCACTCGCGCGGCAAGCTCGATCTGCGCCGGTCGCTGCGGGAAATCGTCAGCGCCGATGGCGACGTGCCCTCGCCGCTGCTGCGCCGCCGCCAGACCGTGCCGCGCAAGCTGCTGCTCTTGATCGACGTTTCCGGCTCGATGAAGCTGCACACAGCGGACTATCTGAAGCTGGCGCATGCCGCAGTGCAAGGTGCCGACCGCGCCGAGATCTTCACCTTCGGCACGCGGCTGACCCGCATCACCCCAGCACTGCGCATCCGCAACCGCGACCAGGCGCTGGCGCGCGCCGCGGCCCAGGTCGACGATTGGGACGGCGGCACCCGCATGGGACCGACGCTGCTCGCCTTCCTCTCGGTGCCGCGCTTCTCGTCGTTTGCACGCGGTGCCACGGTCGTGATCCTGTCCGACGCGCTGGAGCGCGGCGATCATGGCGAGTTGGAGACAGCCATGCGACGGCTGAGCGCCCGCGCTTTCCGGCTGTCGCTGGCCACACCGCTAGCCGGCGACCCGCGCTTCCGGCCGGCAACGGCGGCACTGCGCGCCATCCTGCCGGTGCTGGACGACCTCATCGACGGCTCGTCGGTGAAAAGCCTCACCGATTTCATCCTGTCTCTCGCCCGCCCTGCTCCGGCGGCGGCGGCAATCTGGAAGAGGGTTTCATGATGCAGAAAACCATCGACGCGCATTTCCACATCTGGCGCCAAAAGGACCAGCCCTGGCTGGTCGGGCCGATGGTGCCGCGTATTTTTGGTCCCTACGAGTCGATCCGCCGCGACTATCCGGTCGAGGAGTTTCTCGAAGACCAGAAGGGGTCGGGCGTCGAGAAGGCCGTCTATGTCCAGACCAACTGGGCCAAGGAGGATTTCGAGAAGGAAGTCGCCTTCCTGCAGAAGACATCCGACGAAACCGGCTGGCCGCATGCCATCGTCGGCTACACCGACATGACCGTCGACGATATCAGGCCCCAGATCGATCGGCTGATGAAATACAAGCTGCTGCGCGGCGTACGGATGCAACTTCATTGGCACGAGACCCCGGCCTTCCGCTTCGCCGCCTCGGCCGACCAGGTGATCGACCCGAAGGTCCGCGCCAATGTGGCGCGGCTCAAGGATTATGGCCTGTCCTTCGACCTGCAGCTCTTTCCCGCCCAGATGAAGGACGGGCTGACGCTGGTCGGTGAAAACCCGGAGACGAATTTCATCCTCACCCATGCCGGCATGCTGGCGGGCATGGAGCCGGAAACCACCGAAGCCTGGAAGGCAGGCTTGCGCACGCTTGCAGCCGCCCCCAACCTCTACGCCAAGCTCTCCGGCCTCGGCACCTTCGTCCACCGCAACGACCCGGCGCTGATCGCCTATATCGTCGACAATGCGATCGACATCCTGGGCGCTGGCCATCTGATGTTCGGCTCGAACTTCCCGATCGAGAAACTGTGGACCAGCCACGCCGAGTTGATCAAGGCGCACCGCGACGCGGTGGCCAAGCATGGTGCTGCGGCAGAGGCGGACATTTTCTGGAACACGGCGGAGAGGGTTTACCGGCCTTGAAATCGGCTTCGCATTTTTCGGTGCCGTCAAAAAGTGCGGAATTCCGCTCTAATTTTCATATAGAGCGGAATTCCGCTTGACATTCTCTCCGACCTGCATATACGGAATTCCGCTTCTTTTAACATAAAGAGCGGAAAAACGCATGCTGCAATCGATTTTTCAATCGCTTGGAACTCAGCTCAAGGAAGCCAGACAGCGTCGGCGATTGACCCAGCCGGCACTTGCCGAACGCTTGGGACGGAACCGCGCACGCATTTCCGAACTGGAACGCGACCTTGCCAATGAGCGCATCGGGCGGGACAGGCTCTCCCTGCTGGTCGAAATCTGTGACGCTCTCGACCTGACGCCATTGCTGGTTCCCAATTCCAGGCTTGCTGCCGCACGTGACTTGATTTCATCCGAAAGGGGGCGTGAAGCATCCCCGGGCCAGTCCACCGCTTTCGAAGACTTGTTCGTCGATCTGTCCGATGACGGAGACAAGTGATGGCGGAACCAGCTGCGGTTCTGGGCGTGTACCTATTGGATCGGCGCGGCGACAGAATCCGGGTCGGAATCCTGACGCGAGACCGTGACAGAGCGACCGCCTTTGTGGTCGACGAGGTCTATCTGAGAAATCCGGAGCGACCCATTCTCAGCCTCGCCTGGGTGGTGCCGGGTGACGAGGAAGCCACGCGGGCACGGCTTGCGGCGCGCGGCGACAAGATAGGCCTCCACGGTTATTTGCCCCCATGGTTTTCCGGACTGCTCCCGGAAGGGGCGCTACGCGACCTGGTCATGACGGAGATGGGGCCAGGCAATCACGACCAATTCGATTTGCTGACACGGCTTGGTGCGGATTTGCCCGGCGCGGTTCTGGCCACCCCCGAAACGGCGCCATCCGCCTCGGCGGGACCGCTTCGTCTCGAAAACGTTCAAGGCCTTGATCTGGTGCGCCCGGAGGGCGTCGTGAAATTCTCGCTCGCCGGCGTCCAACTGAAATTCGGAGCCGTGGCCATGGGCGACCGCCTCACTGTACCGGCGAGGGCCGGCGAAAGCCGCTGCATATTGAAAGTACCCACCCCTCGATATCCCGGTCTGCCGGAGGCAGAATTCGCCGCCATGACCCTTTGTCGGATGATCGGCGTCAACACGGCGGATTGTCGCCTCGTCTCGACAAGTGCCATCGAATCCATTCCTGAAGCTCTCCTCAAAGGCGGAAAACAAGCCTTCGTCGCGGATCGTTTCGATCGGCCAGGCGCAAACAAACGCATCCATATGGAAGATGCCGCCCAGATCGTTGGGGCCACGGGTGAGCGCAAATATACGATGGCCACCTACGAAACCATTCTCAACATGATCCGCCGCTTCAGCACCGACTGGCGCGCCGACGTTTTGGAAGGATTTCGTCGGATCATTGCCGATGTCCTGATCGGAAATGGGGACAATCATCTCAAGAATTGGTCATTCTGGTTCCCCGCCGGCCACGAGACCAGGCTTTCGCCGGCCTACGATATCGTTCCCACCATTTTCTTTGCGCCGAATAATGATGATCTGGCCCTGCGGTTTGCCGGTACGCACACATTCGCGAACGTCACCTTCAAACGATTTCGTCGTGTTGCCGAGTTCCTGAAGCTCGATCCAGACTGGATCGAACGGGAAATGAAAGCCGTGGTCAAAAAAGCGATCGAGCAATGGCCCGGAGCGTGCTTCGATCTCCTGGAGGAAACGCGGGCAGCTCAGTTGATCAGTCGCCTGGACACACTTGCCTTGGTCCAGGAGGCAAGACAATAGGCGCCAAATCAGGCCTTCACCTCGAACTGCGGATCGACCGGGATTTGCATCGCCGTCACCAGATGGTTGGTCTGCCCAGCCAATCCGATGATCGACACCAACTCGCCATGCTGCGCGTCGGTCATGCCCTTGGCGCGGGCTGCGGCCGTGTGCGAGTGGACGCAGTACGAGCAGCCATTGGCTGTCGACACCGCAATGTAGATCATCTCCTTGGTCAGCGGATCGATGGCGCTGTCGGCAACCATCACCACCTTCAGCTGTTCCCAGATCCGCTTCAGCGCCGCGGGATCATTGGCCAACCCGCGCCAGAAATTGTTGACGAAGTCGGATTTGCGCGTCGCGCGGATGTCGTCGAAGACGGCTTTCACGGCCGGGATTTTCTCGACCTCGGCATCGCTCAGAAGTCTTGTGGTGGCCATGGCGTGATCCTTTCGTTTCAATGGATGAACTGGCTGGTTGAATCAAGTTTCGAGCAAAGGCGGCTAACCAGCTTCTTTGACTCAGTTTTTGGCGCGCAATAGCGTTGAAGATCAGCCGAGCCCCTCACCTTCGTCATCCACGGGCGAAGCAGGAGCGAAGCTCCGTCGCGGAGACCCGAGGATCCATTCCGTGCCGTCTCGCAAAGCGTACAGCGGAACAGAATCCTGCACCGCAGCGACGCTTGGAAGTCGCGGCATGGATCCTCGGGTCTGCGCCGCGTCGCTGCGCTCCTTGCTCCGCCCGTGGATGACGAAGAGGTAGAGGCCTTCGCCCAATTACCGACGTATGCGGACCACCGACCACCAGCCAAACCCTAATGCACGGCCGCGTACATGATCTTCTCCTCCGTCGCCTCCGCAGGGGAAAACTCTTCCACAATGCGCCCTTGCCGGCACACCAAAATCCGGTCGGACAGGTTCATGACCTCCGGCATATAGGAGGAAATCACCACCACGGCCAGGCCCTCGTCGGCCAGCCGGTTGATGATCTGATGGATCTCGGCGATCGCGCCGACATCGACGCCGCGCGTCGGCTCGTCGAAGATGACGATGCGCGGCTGCTGCACCAGCCCCTTGCCGATCACCACCTTCTGCTGGTTGCCGCCTGACAGTTCGACGACGCGCGCCTTGTCGTTGATCGCCTTGATGTTGAGCGTCTTCGTCCATTCGGCCGACAGCGCGCGCATTTCCTGCGCATTGATCACCCACGCCTTTTCGCGGCCCGCCGCCAGCAGTCCGCCGAACAGGTTCTCGGCAATGCCCATCGTCTCGAAGATGCCTTCGCTCTTGCGGTCCTCGGTGACATAGACGATGCCGTCGGCCACCGCTTCGCTCGGCACGAGATAGCGCACCGGCCTGTCGTCGAGCTCGATGGCGCCGCCGCGCAGAAAGTCGCGCTTGTAGATGCCGGAGACGATCTTGAAGGTTTCGGTGCGGCCGGAGCCGATCAGCCCGAATACGCCGGTGATCTGGCCTTCGAAGATCGAGAAGGAATTGTTGCGCACGACATTGCTCATCGAGATGTCCTGCACCGACAGCACCTTTTTGCCCGCCTTGCGAAGCTTTGCCTCGTCGCGCTGGCGGTAGATCTGTCCCGACAGCGTGCGCCCGACCATGGCGGAAATGATCCTGTCGCGGTCGAAAGCAGACGTGTCGTCGGTGATGACCAGCTCGCCGTCGCGCAGGATGGTGATGCGGTCGGCAATATCAAGCGCCTCTTCCAGCGCGTGGCTGATGAAGACGATGGAGACGCCGTTCGCTTTCAGCCGGCGGATCAGCGCGAAGAAATGACGCTTCTCCTCCGGCGTCAGCGTCGCTGTCGGCTCGTCGAAGATGATGATCTCGGCATTGTGGTGGACGGCGCGCGCAATCTCGACCATCTGCCGCTTGGCAGCACCCAGCGTCGCCACCATCGCGTTCGGGTCGACGGGAAAGTTCAGCGATTGCAGGAATTGCTGCGCCGAAATGTAGGTACCGCGCAGCCGGTTGAGGAACTTCTCGGTGCCGAGATAAAGGTTCTGCGCCACCGTCATCGATGGCACCAGGCTCGTCTCCTGGAACACCATCGCGATGCCGGCTTCAAGCGCTGCGTGCGGCGAGGCGTATGCGATCTCTTGTCCCTTGTGGAACATCTTGCCTGAAGTGGATTCGACCACCCCAGCGATGATCTTCGTCAGCGTCGATTTTCCCGCGCCATTTTCGCCGAGCAGCGCATGGATCTCACCCTTGCGCAGGTCGAAGCTGACATTCTTCACCGCGGGCACGCCGCGGTAGTTCTTGGTGACATTCTCCAGACGGACGATCGGTTCCATCAGAAACCTCCCGTGGCGACGGAAAGGATGCAGTCGCCCCCTTTGGAGGCGACGAACAGAAGGCTGTCTTTTTCCGCAACACTGCAGATGCCGTGGCGCGTGCCGTTGGCGCGGCTGTGCAGGCTGAATTGCGGCTGCATCTTCTGGTCGAGCCTGACCACCAGCCCGTAGGAGCGGCTCGGCGACCATGGCTTGTGAATGCCCATGGTGCGGATGCCGCCGCATTGCAGCGGCTCGAGGAAGCTGCGGCTGGAGGCCAGCGCCGGCGCGATCCAGTAGGCGGGCGGCACCTGGCTCAGCATGTCCTGACGGTAATGCGTTTCCTGCAGCACGAATTCGATCAGCCGGTTGCGCGGCGCAAACAAGGTCAGCCAGGCGCCACCATCGGCGGACGGCGACAGCCGCGCGGGATAGCCGGGCAGATGCGCGAGAACCGTCGAGCGGCTACCCGTCGCGCCGTCGAAACGGACAAGCTGGTGACGCCAGCTTTCGCTGATCAGAACATCCCTGCCGACAGGATGCAGCCCGTAGGGAAAGGCAATGTCGCCGGCGAGCTTGCGGAAATCACCGCCCGCGGCGTCTCGCTTCCACAGCGAACCGGAAGCACCTTTCTTCATCAGATCGGCGGCCCATTGCGATGGCGCGTGCTCGGCCGAGCCATTGGCCAGCCACAGCGTGCCGTCATCCGCATAGGCAAGTGCGGTCATGCAGCTGAGCTCAGCCGGCAGCGAAACCTCCTCGCCTGATACCAGCAGCTTGCCGCTCTCCAGCCCGACCGTCAGTTCGCCGGATGGCGAGAATGCCAGCGCGGTGACGGCAGTTGGAAAGGTCTCGACCACGGTTGGTGTTGCGCCGGCAGCAGCCGAGTGGATGGCGTTGCCGCTGGAGGCGAGCAGTCTGTCACCTGAGACCAGCAGATTGTCGGGCTCGGTCAGCTCGGCAAACGCAGGCGCATCGTCCAACAACGTGTTGGGGCGGAAGGCACCGTCGAGCGGCGGGATGGTCACCGCCTTGCCGCGAAACAGGTCCAGCACAGGATCCAGGATCATGGCTTTGCTCCCCAATAGGAAGCGGGACTGGTCCAGTTCGGGTCGGCGCCTGCGATCTTGTAGCGGCCGATGCGGTTGTTGAGGATACCGCCGACGAAGAGATATCCCTTGTGCTCGCGCATCGAGGTGACCATCGGGTGCGCGCCGCCGGTGAGGTCGCCCATCGCCTCGACGATGCCGCCCTTTTCGTTGAACTTCACCACGCCGCCGGTGTTGATGTTGGGGAACAGCCATTCGTCCTGCGGCAGGCGGCGCGTCATACGCTTGCGCATGTCGGGGTGGCGCAGCGACAGGTCGAAACTCGGCGTGCGCATGCCGAGCCACGCCATCCAGTAATTGCCGTCGGAGGCACGGTTGATGTTGTCGGGATAGCCCGGCATATCGCGGATGACGCATTCGGCGGTGCCGGCCTTCGGCCCTTCCAGCCAATAGCGATGCACGCGGCAGGCCCAGCTTTCGGCGAAGAACAGCGACTTGCCGTCATGCGCCATGCACACACCATTGGTGTAGCAATAGCCGTCGAGCAGCGTCTTCGTCGAACCGTCCTTGGGATCATAGACCAGCAGCCGGCCGGTGGCGCGGTTCTCGATCGAGTCCAGCGCCCAGTCATGGGCGTCGTAGCGCTTGGTCGAGTCGGTGAAATAGATGCGGCCGTCGGGTGCGATGTCGCAGTCGTTGGGGTCACGCAGCCGCGCATCGTCGACGATCGAGGTCCACGAGCGCGACGTTTCGGCCGACAGGCGTTTGACCTCCCGATCCGGCGAGACGGAGTAAAGCCCCATGGCGCCGACGCAGCTGATCAGATTGCCCGATTTGTCGAAGGCGAGGCCGAGCGGAAAGCCGCCGATATGGGCAAACACTTCCGATTTGACATAGTCCGGCGCGAAAAAGCGGACGATCTCGCCATGGCGCGTGCCGCAATAGAGATTGTCGTCGCGGTCGAGGATGACGTCTTCCGGCCCCTCCAGCTCGCCAAGCCCGATATGCTCTGCGGCCGACAACCTGTTATCAAGCTCGTAAGGCGTGCCCGAGCCGGGTGCGGCCGACTGCGTTTCGCCCATCTTGAGATAGACCGGCGCGACATAGACTTCGTTCAGCACCTTGTGGCGGTTCTTCAGCCAGCGGATGTCGATCGTCACCGCCACCGCCAGCATGATGCCAAGCACCATCTGGTTGGTGCCGGTGCCATAGCCCAGCCGGATCAACCCGTTGGTCATGGTCAAGACGATGATGGCGCCCATCAGCCCTTTGATCACCGAGCCCCGTCCGCCGCCGAGGCTGACGCCGCCGACCACCGCCGCCGTCAGCGCCATGATCTCGAGGTTGAGGCCGGTGCCCGGCCCTGCCCCGCTCAGCCGGCAGGCGATGAGGAAGCCGCCGATCGAGGCGCAGAAGCCGGAAAAAACATAGGTCATGAACACCGTGCGGCGCACGCGGATGCCGGCATTGTGCGCCGAGCGCCTGGAACCGCCGACCGCCAGCACATGCCAGCCCGGCCGTGAACGGGTCAGCGCGATATGGGTGACGATGGCCAGGATGATCGCCAGCCACACCGAGACCGACAGCCCCCAGAACGTGCTGTCGCCGATGAAATCGAGCACATCCGATGTCGCGGTCGAAAGCTGCACGTCGGCGGCATAGGTGGTGACCAGGATGTCGAACAGCGCCCGCCCGAAGATGAAGGTGACCAGCGTTGTCAGAAAGGCGCGCAGCCTGAGATAACCGACGAGATAGCCGTTGATGGCGCCGAAGATGAGACCGGTGGCGAGCGATGCGGCCAGCGCCAGCCAGATCGACTGTTCGAGGATGAAGAAGACATAGACGGCGGAAAAGCAGGACAGCGCGAAGATCGAGCCGACCGACAGGTCGATGCCGCCACCCAGCATCACCACCGTCATGCCGGTGACGACCATCGAGAACTCGCCAAGCTGGCGGGTCGATTCCTGCAGCGCCGTCAGCTTGAAGAAGCCGGGAATGATCGAGCCGAAGGTTGCCAGCGTCGCCACCAGCGCCAGGAACGGAATGGCGTTGTCGGTCCAGCGTTTGGTCAGGATCTCGCCGACGACATGGTCGGGCACGAGATTGTAGCGCCAGGACTGGAGGCGTTCGCGAAAGGACATCGGCAGCTGCTATTCCATGAGAGGACGAGGTGACCGAATCCTTCCGGCCACCTCGTTAATACTTCAGTCGAAAAGGTGCGGCTTACTTTGCAGCCGCCGCCTGCAGCGCCTTCAGGTCCCAGCAGCTGTCGGGCTTCAGGTCGGCCTTGGTCGTCGCCTTCTCCAGCGTGTAGATGTAGGTGTGCGAGGTGCCGGCCGGCTGGCCGCTCTGCAGCAGGAACTTGATGATGGCGTTCATGTCACCCGACTGGCGGGCAAGGTCGGTCATCACCACGGCGCCATAGGTGCCGTCCTGCAGCTTGTCGCAATCGGCCGCCTTCTCGCCACCGCCCGTGGTGACCAGGAACACCTTGCCGTCGAGCTTGGCGTCGCGGATCGCGGCAGCCGCGCCGGTAGCGTCACCATCCCAGAAATCGATGATCGAGCAGATGTCCGGGTTCTGCTGCAGCATCGTCGTCGTCACATTGCGCGACGTCGTCGCGTCCCAGTTGGAATCGGGCTTGGCCACCACCTTGAACTCGGGATTCTTGTCCAGCACCTTCATGATGCCGGCATACTGATAAAGGCTGGAGGAGTTGGCCTGGTCACCCTGCACAAGGCCGATCTTCTTTGACGAGTTCGGGCCGCAGCCCTTGATCGCCGCTTCGGCCTCGAGCTGGCCGAGCCGATCCCAGTCGCTGCCGACAAAGGCATCAGCCGGGAAGTTCGCCGGATTGTCGACCAGTATCACGTAGGTGCCCGCGGCCTGCGCCTTCTTCATCAGCTTGGAATAGGAGTTGAGGTCCGGCGCATGGATGATCAGCACATCCGGCCTGGTGTCCGACGAGATGGCATCGGTGATCGCCTGCGCGCCGGCGTCGACGACCCAGTTCGGATCGCGCGTCTCGAACACGCCGCCCCACGCCTCGACTTCGGTCTTCAGATAATGCGCCCAGCCCTGCGCCAGGTCGAAGCCCATCGCCAGCGGCACCAGCATGACGCGCTTGCCCTTGAGAGCCTGTGCGTAGGCGGCCGGGCCCGGATCGTCGGCGGCGAAGGTTGGCGCCACGAAGGCGGTGACGGCGAGTGCCGTGGCGGCTGCCATCAATGTCCTGATGAATTTCATGTCAAATCCTCTCGTTTCGATTTTCATTGCCGGCCGATCGGGATGGATCGGACCGGGTACCCCTAAATGTCGCCTTGCTGGGCGGTCTGCTCGTCACGTGGATTGATGATGCCGTCGACGATGATGGCCCCCAGCAGGATCGCCGCCTTGATCAGGTTCTGGTAGAGCAGCGGAATGTCGATGATGGTCATGGCGTTGAGCAGGATGCCGATCAGCGCCGCACCCACCAGCACGTTGCGCACGCCGCCCCGCCCGCCGGACAGACCGATGCCGCCGATCACCGCCACCAGCACGATGTCGTAGAGCAGGGTCGAATTGACGATGCGCGTGTTGATCGAATGCAGGCTGGCCGCCGTCAGCAGGCCGGCGATCAGTGCCACGAAGGCGGAAAGTACATAGCGCAGCACCAGCATCGGCCGCACCGGAAGGCCGATGTTGCGGGCAGCAACCGGATTGTCGCCGGCGAAATAGATGTAGCGGCCCCATTTGGTGTAGCGCAGGAACAGGAAAAACAGGAGCGCCAGGCCGGCGAAGACGAACACCTCGATGGGAATATCGAGGAAGCGCAGGCCACCGAGCAGCTCGACCCAGTGGCCTTGCGGTACCGGCACTGCATCCTGCGTGATCAGTTGCGAGCGCACATAGCCGAAGACGAACGAGCCGGTCGCCAGTGTCACGAAGATTGCCGGCACATCGGCATAGGCAACGAGAAAGCCGTTGAGCAGGCCGATCGCCAGCACGCCGGCCAGCACATAGGCAAAGGCCAGCCCGTCCGGTGTTCCCACATTCAGGAGTTGCAGATACCAGGCGACAGACATCGCCATGATCGCCACCGCCGAGAGATCGATGCCGCGGCCGATGATGACGACGGCCATGCCAAGCGCCAGGATGCCGAGCACCGACACAGAGCGGACGATGGCGACAAGGTTGTTGGGGTCGATGAAGCCCGGCAAGCCTATTGCCGCGGCAGAGAACAGCACCACCGCTATGGCAAAGACAATGCCTTCCTGATTCAGGCTCCGGAAGTCTGGCCAGCCGATCGTGTTCATGTCTGCGTTTGCCCCGATGGCAGCGCTGCCACCCCGAGAAAGAAAGCTAATCGGCTCAGCGCCGGTTCGTCAAATGAATCCGCGTTCGGAAACCGGGCTGGCGCCGATTCGCGGAGTGGGCGCATCGATTGGCGAAGCTGGCGCAATGCGCGGAACTCTGCGCTTTTGGCAATTGGTCGCGCCATTGCGGCCGCTCGCGAAAGCGCTGCACTAAGGCGAAAGGACAAGGCGGGATTTATCTCCGCATCAGGTGGGAAAATCCGATCTCAATTCCCACGCCTATGGCCGGAAACCTCGGCGCCGGCACCCGGCGGCAACGAGAGAAAATGCAATGCCGCCACCAGCCCGATGGCACCGATCGCCAGGAAGGCGATTCGAAAATCAACGAGGTCGAGAGCTGGCCGGCTCCTCGCGATCTGTGACAAATTGAGGATCGCCGCCGCCATGGCGACGCCGAACAGCATCGACATCTGCTGCAGCATCGAGGACAGCGTCGCTGCCGAACTGCGCTGCCCCGCATCGATGTCGGCGAAGGCCAGTGTGTTGAGCGCGGTGAACTGCATCGAGCGCGACAGGCCGGCGATCAGCATCAGCGCCACCACCAGCGCTTGCGGCGTCTGCGGCGAGATCGCAGCGCAAGCCATGATCGCCGCCGAGGCTATCAGGCCGTTGACGACCATCACCGAGCGGAAACCGAAACGCCGCAGCGTTGGCGTCGTCACCGTCTTCATGCCGAGATTGCCGAGGAAATAGGCCAGGATCATCAAGCCGGCATCGACGGGCGAGAGGCCAAAGCCGACCTGGAACAGCAGTGGCAGCAGGAACGGCGTGGCGTTGATCGCCACCCGGAAAATGGTGCCGGCGGCCAATGTCGAGATGGCGAAGGTCAGCACCTTGAACGAGGAGAGATCGAGCAGCGGATGCGGCGCCCGCCGGAGATGCCGTACCGCCAGCCAGCCTATGACGATGCCGGCAACGATCAGCAGCGCTGTCGGCAGCACGCCGTCCTCCGGATGGGCAATGCGTTCAAGGCCATAGAGCAGCAGGGCAAGTCCGGCCGATGTCAGGAAAAAACCCGGCCAGTCGAGCGGCTTGGGGTCAGCCTCACGGTCGCCCGGAATGAAGCGGGCGACCAGCGCCAGCCCGATTACGCCGAGCGGGATGTTGATGAAGAAATTCCAGTGCCAGGACAGAGTGGTGGTGATGAAGCCGCCGAGTACCGGCCCGACCACCGGCGCAAACAGTGCTGGCCAGGTGATCAGCGCCGTGGCGTTGAGCAATTCGGATTTCGACGCATTGCGCAGGACGAGAATTCGCCCGACCGGCGTCATCAGCGCGCTGCCCAGCCCTTGCACGACACGTGCGGCAACGAATTGGGTAAGATTCTCAGAGAAGCCGCAGGCAAGCGATGCCAGGGTGAACAGGACGATCGCCAGCAGGAAGATGTTGCGCGCGCCGAACCGGTCGGCGAGCCAGCCCGACAGCGGCACGAACATCGCCATGGTCAGCATGTAGACGGTGATGCCGATGCTCATCGCCACGGCCGACACGCCGAACGACGCGCCCATCTGTGGCAGCGAGGTCGAGATGATCGTCGAATCCAGCAACTGCATGAAGAAGGCGATAGCGACGATCAGCGCCACGCGCCGCGCCTTGGTGGCCGTTTCGGGTAGGTTTTCAGTCTCGGCAATGGCAGTCATGACGGAACCGGTTTGAACAGCATTTGGCCGGCCGCGTCCAGAGATAGCGCAACAAACTTTCGTGTCGCGAAACTTTCGGGTCGCGCCATGGCCTGCTATGGGATGGACGGGGTGGCCGAGGAAAGTGTCTGCGTAAAATGAAGCCCATCTATATCGACTACCTCAATGCCCTCGACATCGATGCCCTTGCCATGACCGATGGTGAAATCATTGCCGCCGTCGAGGCTGGCCTGGTGGCGCAAGGCAACGGCCAGACGGTGATCGAGCCGCGCGTCCATCTCGAACCGGACCCGTCCTTCCACGGTCATTTCAATGTCTTGCGTTCCTACGTCGCGCCGCTCGACACGGCGGGCGTGAAAATCGTCGGCGACTATGTCGACAACTACCTGCACGGCCTGCCTTCCGAATTCGGCATCCTCAATCTGTTCGATCCACGCACCGGCACGCCGCGCGCCATCCTCGACGCCACCGTCATCACCGACATGCGCACAGGCGCTGTCACCGCCATCGGCGCCAAACATCTGGCGCGCAAGAATTCCAAGGTGCTGGCCCATATCGGCGCGCGCGGCACCGCCTACTGGAACGTGCGCCTGCTCGACCATCTCTTCGACTTCGACGAGATCCGCGTCCATTCGCGCCGGCCGGAAAGCCGCGACGGTTTTGCCGCCAAACTCTCCGCCGATCTCGGCAAGACGGTGACGGCGGTGGCCGACTGGAAGAGCTGCATCGAGGGCGCCGACATCGTCGTCGAAGCCTCGCGGCTGCCGGAGCCGCAACCGCTGCTCAAGACCGAATGGATCAAGCCCGGCGCGCTGGTCGTGCCCTATGGCACGATGAGCGCGGTCGAACTGTCGCTGACCGACATCATGCAGAAAATGGTCGTCGACGATTGGGGCCAATGCAAGGGCGGCAAGTTCGGCTCACTGCGCGCCCATGTCGAGACCGGGCGGCTGAGCGAGAAGACGCTGCATGCCGAGCTCGGCCAGATCGCCGCCGGTCTGAAAGTCGGGCGAGAAAGCGACGACGAAACGATCCTGTTCTGGCATCGCGGCCTGTCGCTGTCCGACATTGCACTGGGCAAGGCGATGCTGGCCAAGGCGCAAGTGCAAGGTATCGGCCAGAGGCTGCGCTTCGCATGAGCGCGCTCGTCCTCACCGGAACCGGCGTCAGCGTTGGCGATGTCGCTGCGGTCGCCCGCGATGGGCGCAAGGTGGAGATTGGACCCGAAATCATCGGCAGGCTGGAGAAGGCACGAAAAGTGCTCGACCAGGCCGCCGCGTCAGGCCAGCAGATCTATGGCCTGAACACCGGGCTCGGCGCCAATCTCGGCACTGCTGTCGACGGCGACGCCGGCGCCTTCCAGCGCCAGTTGCTTGAAGGACGCAGCGGCGCCGTCGGCGAGGTGCTGCCGGTTGAAGCCGTGCGCGCTACTATGCTTGCCCGCGCCGCGATGCTGTCGGTTGGCGGCTCCGGCCTTTCGCCCTCCGTCTTCGTCGCTTTGGTCGACGCGCTCAATGCCGGCGTCCATCCCGTCATGCCGTCGCTCGGCTCCATCGGCGCCGGCGACCTGGTGCTGATGACGGCACTCGCCCGCATGCTCACCGGCGAAGGCGAAGCCGACTATCAGGGCCGTCGCATGCCGGCGGCCAAGGCCCTGATGATGGCGCGCCTCGCCCCTATCAGCCTGGCGCCCAAGGACGGGCTGTCGCTGATCAACGCTTCGGCGGTATCCGCCGGCAGCGGCGCGCTTGCGGTGACGGATGCGCTGTCGGCCCTTGCCCAGCAGCAGCAGGCCGGCGCGCTGACCATGGAAGGTTTTGGTGCCAACCGCACCATCCTCGATCCGCGCCTGCACATGGCGCGCCCGGCGGCCGGCCAGCAGGAAGCAGCCAAGGTGCTGCACGATCTGCTCGTCCGCGACGAGGCGCTGGTGCCGGCCACCTTGCAGGACCCGCTGTCGATCCGCTGCATGCCGTCGATCCATGGCGCGCTGATCGAGGCGATCGGTCAGGCGAGACAGGCTGTCGAGATCGAACTCAACGCCGCCGCCGACAATCCGCTGGTGCTGGGCGATGATGAGTTGGTGCTGTCGACCGGCAATTTCCACACTGCCGCACTGGCGCTCGCCTTCGAGACGCTCGGCCTGGCGATCGCCCAATGTGCCGCGGCCAGTGCCGCCCGCTTTATCCAGCTCACTGGCTCGGGCCGCAATGGCCTGCCGAAATATCTGTCGCCGGTCGGCGGCGCCTCGGCCGGCTTCGTGCCGCTGCAGAAGACAGTGACCTCGATCCTGGCCGCCATCCGCCACAAGGCCAATCCGGTGATGCTCGACTTTCTTCCGGTTTCGGAGGGCGTCGAGGATCACGCCACGCAGACACCTCTGGCGGTTGCGAAATGCGCCGGGATGATCGAGCTGTGGCGCCGGCTGATCGCCTTCGAACTGATGGCCGCCGCACAGGCCATAGACCTGCGCGACCGCTTCACATTGGCGCCACGCACCGCCGCACTTCACGCGGCGATACGCGCTCTCGTCCCCATGCTGAAAGAGGACCGTCCTCTCGGCATCGACGCCGAGGCGCTCTACGTCGCGCTCGCCGGCGGAAATTGGCCGGCCTGACGCGGCTTCTCAGAAGACGACGGTCTTGTGGCCGTTGAGCATGACGCGGGCTTCGAGATGCAGCTTGACCGCGCGCGCCAGCACCCGGCTTTCGATGTCGCGCCCGACGGCGACGAAATCCTCGGCGCTCATCGCATGGGTGACGCGTTCGGTCTCCTGATCGATGATCGGGCCCTCGTCGAGGTCGGAGGTGACGTAATGCGCCGTCGCACCGATCAGCTTGACGCCGCGGTCGAAGGCCTGGTGATACGGCTTGGCGCCCTTGAAGCTCGGCAGGAACGAATGGTGGATGTTGATCGCCCGTCCGAACAGCCGGTCCGACAGGCCTTTCGAGAAGACCTGCATGTAGCGCGCCAGGATGACCAGTTCGGCCCCTGTTTGCTGCACCAGGTCCAGCAGCTTCTGTTCCTGTTCGGCCTTGTTTTCCCTCGTGGTCGGCCAATGGTGGTAGGGAACGCCCTCCAGCTCGGCGAAGCGGCGGGCATCCTCGTGGTTGGAGACGACGGCGGCAACCTCCGCGTTCAGCCAGCCGACCCTGATCTGGTACAGCAGGTGCAGAAGCGCGTGGTCGAACTTGGAGACCATGACGATGATCTTCGGCCGGCGTCCCTGATCGACCAGCGCGGCCTTCATGCCAAAGCGATCGACGCTTGATTTCAACGCCCGTTCCAGGCTGTCCCTGGTCGAGCCTGGCGGACTGATGAAGGCGATCCGCATGAAAAAGCGATTGGTCTGCCGGTCCCAGAACTGGCTGCTTTCGGCGATGTTGGCGCCGTTCGCGGCAAGCTCCGCCGTGACCGCGGCGACGATTCCCGGCCGATCCTCGCAGGAAAGCGTGAGAATATGAACCGGCGCGGCCTCGTCCGTCGCATCATTGCCTTGAGATTTCACGCTCCGCCGACCCTTTTCATGAACAGGCTGAGTTCAGCCGGATCCATATGCACCACATGCTTGTCTTCGGGATAGGCGAGACTGTTGACGTCGGCAACGTATTCCGAGAACGCGGCGATACGCTCGGCCTGCAAACGATCATACTCGGCGGCGAAGTTGCGGTAGACCTTGGAGTGGCGGGGCATGTGGCCACGGTTCTGGCCGAGGATGTCGTCGGCGAACAGATATTGCGCATCGCAACCGGTGCCCGCTCCCATCGACAGCATGATCAACGATGTGCGCTCCGAGATCGCCTTGGCCACCTCGACCGGTACGACCTCGATCTCGGCGCCGATGGCGCCTGCGGCCTCCAGCTGCTTCACTGCCGCGAAGACCTCCATGGCGGTATCGGCGGTCTTGCCGACCGCCTTGAAGCCGCCGGTCCAGGTGGCCCGTGACGGGATCAGCCCGACATGGCCGATCACCGGGATATTGTCATCGGCCATCCGCTTGATCGTAGCGTAGCCGGCGCTGCAATAGACCGCGTCGGCGCCGGCCTTGTAGAGCCGGAAAGCCCAGCGCACGAAATCGTCCGCCGTGCCGATCTCGTAGAAATTGTCGCCCGGCATGGTGAACAGGCTGGGTGCGGCGTCCCGGTATTGCGGGTTGAGCACCAGTTCGGGCGGCACCGAGACGATGTCGACCCCTGCCCGCTCCGCGGCCTCTGCCTCGTCCATCGTCAGCACACGCAGCATGGTCAGCTGGCGCTTGCCCTTCATGGCGCGCAAATCCGCCACCGTCGGTCTTTTTCGGCTCATCAAATGGGTTCCCTCAGTTGCATTCGGCGGCAGGTCAGCCGATCTGGATCATCACTTTGCCAGCCTCGACCTTCACCGGATAGGTGGCGAGATTGACGCATACCGGTGCGCCTCGGGCCACACCCGTCTTGTAGTTGAAGCGGCCATTGTGCTTGGGGCATTCGATGATGTCGTCCATCACCAGCCCATCGGCCAGATGCGCCTTCTCATGCGTGCAGTACCCGTCGGTTGCGAAGTACTCGTCATCGGGACTGCGATAGATGGCGAAGGTACGGCCGCCATGATCGAAGCGGATGACATCCTCTTCCTCGACATCGTCGACGCCACACGCTTCAACCCAGTCGGCCATCTCTGTCTCCTGCAACTCTATTCCGCCGCCGCCGGAACGGTCAGCGCATGGAACTCGTCCCGATACGGCCGCGCCGTCGGCGGCAGCTCGCGCTTGAGGAAATAGTCCTCGTACTGAAGCTGCTTCAGCAGCACCGGCCAGACCTCGCGATAGGCATGCCACATCGAAGGGTTCGGCGCGGGCAGATCGTGCTTGATCAATTCATGCAGCCTCGGCAGCGCGTGATACGGCACCATCGGGAACATGTGATGTTCGACATGGTAGTTCATGTTCCAGTAGATGAAGCGGCTGATCGGGTTCATGTAGGCGGTGCGCGTGTTCAGCCGGTGGTCGGTGACATTATCGGCCAGGCCGATATGCTGTAGCAGGCCGGTCAGCACCATGTGCCAGCTGCCGTAGAGGCGCGGCAGGCCGATCAGCACCAGCGGCAGGAACGACCACAGATAGAGCGCCAGCACGATCGCCGCGACATAGATGGCGATATGCCAGCGCGCGGCGGTGACCACCTTGTGAAGCTCCATCTCGGGGATAAAGCTTTTCTCGTCGGGCGAGATGCTGCCGAACGCATTGCGCACCAGCGTCGGCAGCGAATAGCGGAAATCGAGAATGCCGGTGAAGGCGAGTGCGGCGCGCAGCAGGTCCGGCGGACGCATCACCGCGATCTCGGCGTCGCGGCCGACAATGATCGTGTCGGTGTGATGGCGGGCATGGCTCCAGCGCCAGGTCACCGGGTTGCGCATCAGCATGAAGCTGGCGATCTGGTAGACGGCATCGTTCATCCAGCGCGTGCGGAAAGCGGTGCCGTGGCCGCACTCGTGCCAGCGCGAGTCGCTTGACGAGCCGTAGAGCACGCCATAGACGAGCAGGAACGGCACCACCCACCACGTGCCCCAGAACCAGACGATCCCGGCGGCAGAGCCCAATATGGCAACGATCCAGATGATCGTGTCGCGGATCGCCGGCCCGTCCGAGCGTTGCATCAGCTCTTTCATCGCCTTGCGCGGCACATCGGTGTGATACCACTCGGCCGAGGCCAGCCCGGTCTCGATCGCGGTGCGCGTGCTTTCCCCGACCAGGCTATAGTCGCGCTTTTTCTCCATCACATCGACCTCCGATTTCCGGCCCGCCAGCCGGAGCATTCGTTTCGCATCATGCCCTGTCCGCCAATCCCGGAAAATTGCCCGACGGCACAGGATAATCCTGTTGCGGCTGCCTGGCGATCGACGCGATCTTTGCTTCGGCCGCCGCGATCGCGCCGGCGCCGTCGAGCACTCGGAACACCGCGTCATAAGAACGGCTTTCGCCATGCTCCAGCCAGATCATCTCGCCACGCTCGCGCGCCGCGAGATTGCCCAAGACATGGTGTGTCGAGGGTTCGATGCCCAGCGCATACTGCCCCGCCTGGAAATTCTGCCATTGATAGGCGCAAGGCAGCTGGTCCTTGCGCGTCACCACTTCGAAGCCGAGTCCGAGCCGATCGTTGACCACAGCCACAGGCACCTCGCCATTGGCATCGGCCGCCATCTCATGTTGCCAGACCTGCTCGCTGAAACCCGACTGTGGCGCCGGCATCGTGCGGTAGCCGACCTTCTGCGCCTGGTAACGCTCGCCGTCATGACCGGCCCAGACGACATCGCGGATCGGTGCCAGATAACGCGAACCCTCGTCGAGCAAGGGGTGGCTGACATTGACGTGGTAGAAATACATATGCGGCGTGCGATTGAAGCCATGGTTGACGACGCGGTCCGACAGCCGGATCTCGTTGCCGCCGACATCGGCCTCGATACGCCGGATCAGATGCAAATCCTCGCCGAACACCGCCGATTGCTGAACGATGCCTTCGGCCCAAAGCACGCAGCGGTCGCCATCCCAGGCCTCGCCATAACCGGTCAGCCGCGCTGGAATGGTGCCGACGCGGCCATGCAGCGAATGGATCACGGTCTTCTTGCCCGGGTAGTTGTAGCTATCGGCAGGCACCTCTTCGCGGCCCAATATGTGGTCGAGGCCGCAGGTGACAAGCAGGCCTGAAAACGAGCGCGCCCAGGCGAGCCCCCCTTCCCCCTCATAATCGTGCAGGGCGGGGTGGCGAAAGCCACTCGGCGAATGCCAGCCGATCGCCTGGCCCTTGAAGTCGCAGTCGGCGATGTCGAGCGCCCGGTCGACCAGCGCGGTGAAGCGCAGGCCTGAGCCGGTGCGGAACTCCAGCATGCGAATGCCGCGTTCCACCCCGTCGGCAAGCGTCATCAGCCGCACGCCGGCAAATTGCGACAGCATGCCCGAACGTTCCGATACCTGCCGGCGCGAAAGCGTCTTGCCATAGAGTTCTACCATGTGACGGCCAGCTTCTTCACTTCGCTCTCGTCTCTTTCAGCAGGGCCGACATGTCGGCGCCGGTGATGATGCTTTCCACGGTCAGGAGATCGGTATCGGCAACCGTCTGCTCGGCGACGATCTCGCCGCGGCGCATGACGATGATGCGGTCGGCAACCTGGAACACGTGGTGGATGTTGTGGGTGATCAAAAGCACGGAATGACCGGCCTCACGCACCTCCTTGACGAAGCGCAGCACACCATGGGTTTCCTCGACACCGAGATTGTTGGTCGGTTCGTCGAGGATAATGACCTTGGCGGCGAACTGCATGGCGCGAGAAATCGCGATCGACTGCCGCTCGCCACCCGACAGCGTTAAGACCAGCGCATCGGCGTCGAGTTTTTTCGAGATGCCGACGCGCTTCAACAGCGCCGACGCCGCGTCGCGCAATTTGGCGAAATCGAGCGGCGCGAACACGCCCAGCCATTTCAGCTTGACCGGTTCGCGCCCAAGGAAAAGATTGCGCGCAATGCTGAGATCCGGCGCCAGCGACGTATCCTGGTGGATGGTCTCTATGCCGAGGTCCATCGCATCGCGCGTCGAGCGGATCGAAACCTTTTCGCCGCGCACATAGATGTCGCCCCGATCAGCTGGAAACACGCCCGAGATCGCCTTGATCAGCGTCGATTTGCCGGCGCCATTGTCGCCGAGCAAGGCCACCACCTCGCCCTCCTTGAGAGCAAAGGACGCGTTCTTCAGCGCCCGAACGCTGCCGAAGGATTTTTGCAGATTCTGCAGCCGGAGAACTTCCATGATCAGCCCCTTGCAGCGTTCTTCTGCAGCAAAGCGTGCAGGATGAGCATGGCGAGGATGATGAGGCCGACGAAGATGTTGTAGGCGAGGCCCGGCACGCCGATCAGCACGATGCCGTTGCGGATCGCGCGCAGCATCAGCGCGCCGACGATGGTGCCGAGGATCGTGCCACGCCCGCCGGTCAGCGCCGTGCCGCCGACCACCACCATGGCGATCACTTCGAGCTCGTAGCCGGTGCCGGCCACCGGTGAGGCGGCCGAGATGCGGAAGGCGCTGATCATGCCGGCCAGTCCCGCAAGGACCGAAGTCAGGATGAACAGCCACACCTTGACGGCGTCGGCCGGCACGCCGCGCGCCACCGCGGCGTTGCGGTTGGAGCCGATGGCGCTGATCCAGTTGCCGAGCTTGGCATAGCGCAGGACATAGATCGCCAGCAGCGACAGGCCGATGAACCACCACAGCGAGGTGTAGAACCGGAACGAACCGACATTGAAGCTGCCGGCCAGCAGCGTCACGAAGAAGCCGGGCTGGTCCCAGGATTTCAGCGGAAAGCCCTGCGTGATGTAGAGCGCCGCCCCGCGCACAACGAGCAGCATCGACAGCGTGACTAGGAAGGACGAAATGCCGATCTTGGTGACGATCAGCCCGTTGATGGCGCCTATGGCGATGCACAGCAGAAGCCCGGCCAGAAGCGCGACACCGATATCCACGCCGCCATTCTGCACCAGGAGCATGACGACGACCGGCGCCAACCCGAACACGGCGCCGACCGACAGGTCGAACTCACCCGCCGTCAACAGCAACGTCATGCCGAGCGCGATGATGCCGAGTTCAGGCAGGAACGCCATCATGTTGGAGATGTTGAGCGGCGACAGGAAATTGGCATCGGCGATGGCGAACACCGCAAGCAGGACAATGAGGATGATGAGCGAAGAGAATTGCGGCGAGCGCAGGAGGCTCGATCTGCGTTTCCCGACAGGCATTTCGTCTTCTGCGGCGATCGTCATGACTGCTTGAACCATGCTTTCAAGAGACGCCCGCGGCCTGCGCCGCGGGCACCGGTTTTCACTTCGTGTCGTAGAGCTTCAGGATCGGTTCGACGCTCGAGGCGTCGTAAAGGCTGAAAGTATGGATGTCGTAGCCGATCGGTTCGCCCGACGCGGCGAGCCCGAGCAGCGCCACCGGCATGAAGCCCTGTGCAGACGGAAACTGCCAGGCGGCCGCGTTGACGAAGCCGGATTTGACGGCCTCGGCGGTTTCCTTCGAATTGCCCCAGCCGACGACCGGGATCTTGCCGGCCGGCACACCTGCGCCGTCGAACACCCGCTTGACGCTGGCCGCCACGGAATCGCCGAGCGCGATGATCGCCGGCGGATTGTTGGCCACCATATAGTCGGTCATCTTGGCAATGATGCCGGCCGGGTCGGTGCCGCAATCGACCACATCATATTTGATCCCCAACGGATCAAAGACGCTGGCGATGCCTTCGGTCTCCAGCTGCTGATAGCTGGCGCCAGGCACTTCCACCGGCAGGAACACCTTGTCGCCCTGCTTCACCATCTTGTGGTCGACGAGATACTTGGCCCAGATGACGCCCGCCTCCTTGAGATCGGCGCCGACATAGGCCTGCCGTCCGGTCGCCGGATCGTCTGTGTTGAAGAACACGATCGGGATCCCGGCCGCCTTGGCAGCCTTCACTTCCTCGGTCCACAAGCCCGGCTGGGCCGAGGTGGTGGCGATGCCGTCGGGCTTGGCCGCAAGCGCGGAATTGAAGGCCTCCTTCTGCGCCGCCATGTCGCCGCCGCTGAAGGAGATCTTGCAGGTCACCTTGAGCTGGTCGCAGGCCTTGGTCGCGCCGGCATTCCAGTCCAGCCAGAATGCATCTGAGGGACCGCCATGCGACAGCAGGTAAAACGTCTTCTGGCCATCCTGCGCCATTGCCGGCGCGCCCATAGAAACACCGGCGAACAGCGTTGCGGCAGCCGCCAGTTTCAATGCGAATTTCAACATTCTTTCCTCCCTTGCTTTGGGCCGCGCCGCCGCGAACCGACGGCGCGCAGTGACCGTCACAGGCCGTTGGCGCGGAACTTCCCGTCGAGGAATTTCTTGGCGCGCGGCACGTCGTCTTCCGAGAGATGCTCGATGATCACAGGAATGTTCGGATGCTTTTCCGCCAGCCGCTGGAGGTAGAGATCATAGTTCAGCGAACCGAGGCCCGGTGCCGGCAGCTCGATCTCGCCGACGCCACGGAAGGTGTGGCTCTCCAGCGCGTCCTCGTCGCCGATATCGGCGTGCTTCTCGGACTTGTCGCCGCCCGAACGCTTGACGTCCTTGGCGTGAGCTATTCTGATCTTGTCGGTCAGCGTGTCGAACACCTGGTTCAGGATCTGGTCCATCCTGTCGATGTTATGCGTCTCGAAATAATTGGTCGGGTCCATCAGCAGACCAAGGCCGGGATGGTCGACCTGCGCGAACATCTTCACCGTCTCCTCGACCGAGCCGACGACGTTGTTGACGTAGGTTTCGAGCAGGAAGACCGCGCCGTGGTCATAGGCCGTCTGGGCGAGCTCGGCGACCACCTTGCGGCACTCCTCGAACCCTTCCTCGGTCTTGTTCTTGGGGTGATGCACCCAGTCGGATTCGGTGTTGTAGGTGCCGGTTTCCGAGATCACATACGGGCTGCCGAAATGGCGGGCGTTGCGGATGATCTCCTTGAGATAGCCGACACGCTTGTCGCGCTCGGCCTTGTCAGGATGGATGATGTTTGTGTAGCCGGAAATGCAGCACACCGGCAGGTGATGATCGCGGAAGACGTCGCGCACCTTCTTGGCCTTGTCCTTGGTGATCTGCCCAGCCGACAGGTCGACGTCCTTGAAATGCAGGTCGAGCTGCACCGTGTTGAAATCGAGCCCGCGGATCTTCTTCGCCGTCTCTTCGAGGCCGTATGGGAAATAGCCCGTGAAAATACCTGCCTGCATCATGGTGTGAATTCCTCCCTGTAAGCGATTCAGTTGTCTGGTGTTTCAGTTGCGGTGATCAGATAGCGATTTCGGAAAGCTTGACCGTGCGGCCCTCGTCGATCGAGCGATAGCCCGCCTCGACCAGCGCCATGGTCTTGACGTTGTCGGCGACCGACAGCGCCGGCGGCGTGCCGGTCTTCACCGCATGCTGGAGCTGCTCCATCACGCCGATAAAGGCATGCGGGAACCACATCATGTCCCAGCTCGGGCTGACCCATTCGCCACCGGTCGTCTCGGTCGAGGCGTAGGTCAGCGTCGAGGCAGCGCCCGTCGGCCAGCCAATGGTGCCCTTGGCTACCCCTTTGGTGCCGTCGACGCGCCAGTTGATGTGCTGGTCGTCCTTGTAGCCATCCTGGCGCGGACCGGACCAGACATCCTCCAGCGACACGGCAAGCACGCCGGACGGGAAGCGCAGCGTCGACACGGTGATGCCGTCGGAATGGTCGAATGTCGTGCGCGGATCCTTCCGCGTCAGCGTGGTGATTTCATCTGGATCGCCGAACAGGAAGCGCAGAACGTCGAGATGATGCACGCTCATATTGGCCAGCGTCAGCCGGTCGTAATCCTCGAGGAAGCTCTGCCAGTGCGGGATGGCGTGCATGTCGATCTGGGCGAAGACGATGTCGCCCAACGCGCCGCTGTCGATGATCTGCTTCAAGACGCGCATCGACTGGTCGTAGCGCATGTTCTGATTGACCGAGAGGATCTTGCCGGCCTTGGCCGCCTCGTCACGCAGCTTGACCGCTTCGTCGACCGACAAGGCCAACGGCTTCTGCGCCAGGATCGCCTTGATGTGCTTCTGCTTCAGCGCGTGACGGATCAGCGCCGGCTGCAGGTCGGGCGGGAAGGCAAGATCGATGATCTCGACATTCTCGGCCTCGATCAGTTTTTCCGGCGTGTCGTGGACCGTGGGGATGCTCCAGCGTGTCGCCACCTTCTCGGCGCTGGCCTTGGTGCGCGAGGCGATTGCCACCACCGGGAATCCAGCTTCCTTGTAGGCGGCCAGATGGCACTCGGCCATGATCATGCCGGCACCGACGCAGCCGATCCTGTATTCCTTCGTGCGGACCTTCACGTCCGGCTCGAAGCCCTTGCTTGCCATCTCTTCCTCCCGAAACTCTTTCCTTGCGGCGGCCGTCATCGTGCCAACGCTCCGCCGCTCTGTTCGAAATAATGCACTCTGGCCGGCTCGCAGGATATCGCCACCATGGCATCCGGCCGGACGTCGGGCTGGCCGCGCAGCAATGCCTTCAGCCGCGCCTGCCCGGCAGCGAGCGTCACCACGGTATAGCCGCCAAGCGGCTCGACCTCGAACACTCGCGCCGGGCGGCCCGGGCCCCCATCCGCCCACGGTCTAACCTTGATGTCTTCCGGCCTCAGGCCGATCTCCACGGCGTCGGCGGGCGCTGTCCTGTCTTCGATGCGGATCGTCCCTTCAGCCGCTTCGACACCGCCCTCGCCGCGCGCCGATCTGAGGATGTTCATCATCGGCGAGCCAAGCAGCCTTGCCACATAGGTACTGGCCGGGCGGTCGTAAATCTCTGCCGGCGTACCGATCTGCCTGATCTTGCCGTCCTCCAGGATGCCGATGCGATCGGCGACCGACATCGCCTCTTCCTGGTCGTGCGTGACGTAGATCAGCGTCTTGCCGAGTTCGCGCTGGATGCGCTTCAGCTCGACGCGCGTTTCCTCGCGCAACCTGGCGTCGAGCGCCGAGATCGGATCGTCCATCAGATAGGCATTGGGATCGCGCACCAGAGCCCGCGCGATCGCCACGCGCTGCCGCTCGCCGCCCGAAAGCTGTCCCGGCGGCTTGTGCAGGATATGGCCGATATGCAGCTTCGCCGCGACGTCCGTGACCCGCCGCTTGATCTCGGCCTCGGCCACCCGGCGTTCGACCAGGGGAAAGCGGACATTTTCGAGCGCGCTCATATGCGGAAACAGCGCCAGGTTCTGGAACACCATCGCCACGTTGCGCTCGGCCGGCGACATCGCGTTGACCGACCTGCCTCCGATCAGGACTTCACCGGTGTCAGGTGTCTCCAGCCCGAGCACCAGGCGCAGAATGGTCGACTTGCCTGACAGCGGCGGTCCGAAGAAGCAGAAGAACTCATTGTCGTTGACGGTGAACGAGGCGTCGTCGACGGCGAGTGTATTGCCGTAGCGTTTGGTCACGTTGCGGAAGACGATATCGGCCATCTCAACCTGCCTTCATCGCAAGGCCGGTAGCGGCGTCGAAGACGCGCACCGACGACGTAGTGGGGGCGATGACAGCGGTGTCGCCGATAGCCAGTCCGACATCATTGTCGAACACCGTTTTCACAGCCGCCTCGCCCTGGCCGAGATGAACGATGGTGCGCGCACCGATCCGTTCGACAAAGGTCACCGGCATTGCGAGGCCCTGCCCATTCTGCACCAACGTCGCCTGTTCCGGCCGGAATCCGTAAAGCACCTCGCCGCGCGCACCGCGCATGGCCGCTGCGAGTTCGCCCGGCAGCGGCGGCGTGACGCCCAGCGGTCCGAGATCGACGACCAGTCCGCGGTCGCTCTCCGCCGGCCTGCCCTTGAGCAGATTCATGCCCGGCGCACCGATAAAGCGGGCGACGAAGACATTGGCGGGATCGTTGTAGACCTCGAGTGGCGTGCCGACCTGCTGCAGCACGCCATGATCCATGACCGCGATGCGGTCGGCCATGGTCATCGCCTCGAGCTGGTCGTGGGTGACATAGACCATGGTCTGGCGGAACTGCCGCTGCAGCTGCTTCAGTTCGGTGCGCATGACGGCCCGGAAAGCGGCGTCGACATTGGACAGCGGCTCGTCCAGCAGGAAGATCGCCGGCTCCATGATCGCCGAGCGGCCGATCGCCACCCGCTGCAATATGTTGACTGACAGCCTGTCGGCCTTGCGGTCGAGCAGCGGCGTCAGCTGCAGCATCTCGGCGATGGCGCCGACACGGCGATCGATCTCGGCTTTGGCAGCCCCTCGCATTTTTGGTCCATAGGCAAGGTTCTGGCGCACCGTCATATGCGTGAAGATGGCGTAGTTCTGGAAGACGAAGCCGACGCCACGACGCCCCATCGGCACGCCGGCCATGTCGCGTTCGCCAAACAGGATCTTGCCGCCGGTCGGTTCCTCCATGCCGGCGATCATGTTCATCGTCGTCGACTTGCCGCAGCCCGACGGTCCGAGCAGCGCCATGAACTCGCCGTCGGCGATTGCCAGGTCCATGGTCTTCAGCGCGGTGAAGTCACCGAATTTCTTGACAAGGTTCTGCAGGTGAATGGCACTCATGCCGGCACCTCGCGCGCCCGCGCCATGCGCTTCATGGCGAACACCGCGACGATCGAGAGCACGATCAATATGGCCAGCGCGATCGCCGCCACATAGCCCCAGATCAGGTCCTGCGTGGTGAGCTTGTAGATGTAGACCGAGATGGTTTCGGTGGCGACGCCTGGACCGCCGCCGGTCATGATGTAGAGCGTGTCGAAGATCTTGAAGTTCTCGATCACCCGGATCGCCAGCGCGATGATGATGATCGTCTTCATCTTCGGCAGCACGATGGTGACGAAGCGCTGCCACGGATTGGCGCCGAGCAGCGTCGCCGCCTTGATCTGGTCCTCCGGCACGCCGACCAGGCCGGCAAGCAGGATAAGGAACATCAGCGGCGTCCACTGCCAGATGTCGGCGATCATGACAGCGATCAGCGCCAGCGTCGGATCCGACAGCCAGGCGATGGTGACAGGAGATCCGGTGAGCGACGACAAGATGTCGTTCACCGGGCCGCCCGACTGGAACAGCATGAAGAACATGTAGCCGGCCACCGCCGGCACCACCATCATCGGCATCAGCAGGATCGAATAGAAGACGCGCTTGCCCGGGAAATCGTCGGCAAACAGCGTCGCCAGCGCCAGCCCAAGCAGGAATTCCGCCGGCACGCAGACGATCATGACGATGGCCGTACGCTTCAGCGCACTCCAGAAGCGCGTGTCGACGGCGAGATCGGTGTAGTTGGCAAAGCTGTTCCACATCGACCAGGCGTTCCACCAGCCGGTGCCCGACAGGGGCGACCAGTCGGTGACGCTGATGTAGAGCTGCATCAACAGCGGGAAGACCGAGATGAACAGCACGAGGATCTGAGCAGGCAATGTCAGCCGGAAACCCAGCCTTGCGCCCTCGTCGCGCGAAACCGGCTTTGCTCCGACGGCTTTCATCTCATCCTTGGAAGTCATGACCGTCACCGCGCTCATTGCTTGAGCGCCCCGAACGTCAACCCGCGCACCAGATGGCGTTGGATGGCGATGCCCATGATGACCGGCGGCACGGCCGCGATCAGCCCAAGCGCCGCCTTGGCGCCATAGAGCTGCCCAGTCATCGAGGAGGATAGCGAGGCCATGTAGACCGGGATGGTCACCCATTCGCGCGTCGTCAGAAGCAGCGCGATCAGATAGTCCGACCAGTTGAGGATGAAGACGAAGAGTGCTGCACTGGCCAGCGGCGCGCGCATCATCGGCAGCGTGATGCGGGTGAAGACGCGCAGCCGCGAACAGCCTTCGACAAGTGCCGCCTCCTCGATCTCGCGCGGCATGTCGTCGAAGAAGGTTTTCATCAGCCAGAAGGCGAACGGCAAGGTGACGATGCCGTAGATCAGCGCCAGGCCCCACCAGCTGTCGGTGAAGTTGAGGAAAGCCCACATGATCATCACCGGGATCATGACCGCCATCGGCGGAAAGATCCTGAGCTGGATCAGCGCCAGCGGCAGGTTCTGGCCGGAGCCGAAACGCGACAGCCCATAAGCCGCGGCAGTGCCCGCCGACATGGCGATCACCGTGCCGAAAACCGCCGACAGCAGCGATGCGAGGATCGGCTTCAGCGCGTTACGGTCGAGCGCGACGATCAAATTGTTGGTCGACTCGCCGAAGACGAAACGGAAATTGCTGAGCGTCGGGTTCTTCGGCCACCAGGTCAGGTCGGCGCCGGTCGCCGACCATTCGGCGATTGGCTTGAAGGCCATCGATACCATCCACAGGATCGGCACCAGCGTCACCGCCATGGCCGCGAAGATCGCGGCATAGCGGAATATCAGGAAAGGAACGGAACGCTTCATCTGGCGGCTTTGCTGGTGGCGTTGTGGGCGGAGGGGAGAAGCAAGCTCCTCCCCTCCTTCGATATGATCCAGGGAGAAAGATCAGACGATTGGATCGAGAACTGTCGGCCAGGCCTCCTTGTTGGTCTTGATGGCTTCGAGCAGTTTGTCCTCGCCGGTGCGCCGGGCGATCTTTTTCCACTCTGCCTCGGTATCGGCCATCGCCTGCTCCGATGTCTTGGCCTTGGTCAGCGCCGCCATCAGGTTCTCGTCGAGCGCATTGTGGAAGGCTGTCGCGCCGGGATAGTTGATGGTTGGCACGGTGCGGGCGACCGTCTCGCGCACGACGTCCATGTGGTAGGCATGATAGGTCTGGCGCACCAGCGGATCGGAGAAGTCCGAAAGCCGGAACGGGTCCAGATAACCGCCGGGGTTGGCGCTCATCCATGCGTAGATGCGGGCCGAGCCCAGCCATTGCAGCAGGAGATAGGCGACCTCCTGGTTTTTCGACTGCGACGAAACCATGCCGGTCAGCGAGAACCACAGCACGGAACGGCTGATCAGCTTGCCGCCGATCTCGCGGCCGGGCGGCAGCATCGAGCCGATCTTGCCGGTGACGGCTGAATCCTTGTTGCCGGCATTGTCGAGGAATTTCGGCAAGTTGGAGAAGGCGCAGGTCATCGCCGCACCACCCTTGGCGAAATTGCCGTATTGCTCCGGCCAGCCCCAGGAGATCGCATCCGGCGAATGATGCGCGAGCGAAGCGACATATTCGTTGGTGGCGGCAATACCTTGCTCGGAATTGATCATCGGCTTGCCGTCATCGCCAAACAGGAATTGGTTGGGCGAAGCCATCGAGACATAGCGCTGGTACCAGTTCGTGTAGCCCCAGCCCTGGTTGCGCAGGTCGGTCGAGCCGAACAGGCCCTTGTCCGGGCGCTGGAAGAAGGCGGCGATGTCGCCATGCTGCTTCCAGGTCTTCGGCGGCGCCAGATCGTAGCCGTATTTGTCCTTGAAGGCCTTCTTCTCGGCTTCGTCGCCGAACAGGTCGGTGCGGTAGACCCAGGTCTGGAAGTCGCCGTCCAGCGACACGCCATAGTTGGAGCCGCGGTATTTGTTGAGCAGCGACACGCCCTTGGCGCCGTTGACATAGCCGCTGACGGGATCGTCCCATTCGGGCTTGTGCTGCGCGACAAAGTCATCGAGCTTGGCGATGCCGCCGGTTTCGGCGAGGTCGCCGAGGCGGTTCCATTCGGTCGAGTAGATGTCGTAGGCCCCACCCTTGGTGGAGATGTCCTGCATCGTCTTGGTGAATTCCTGGCCGTTCGGCAAACCGACGATTTCGATCGCGATGCCGGTTTCCTTTTCCCACAACTCCTTGATCGACGGCGCACCGGCCGGGAACGGCTGCGTGAGCTGGCCGATCGAGCCGTCGGACAGGCCGAGCACGATCTTGGCCGGCGCCTTGCCGGCGCCCTTCAGCGCCTTGGCCGCCTCGATGGCGCGGCCTTCCGGCGTATCGGCGCCATACTGGTAGCGCTCGGCCCCTTCGAAGCCCGTCGCGCCGCCGATCATGCCGGGCGCCAGCGCGTCGGCCGCATAGGCACGTCCGGGACGAATGAATTGGGGTGCGATACCAGCGGCAGCCATGATCACGGCCGCCTTTCCTCCAGATGCCAGCAGCCGGCGCCGCGAGATGCGGATCAAGTCAGACATTGAAACTCCTCCCTCAGGGCCACGTTTCCTCCACGGCCCTTGAGGGATATTGACGGCAGCACGGCAAGGCTGTCAACATCATAAATAATCAAAACACCTCATAACGTTGCAGCAAGGCAAGGAAATGCACAAAAACGGGATCCATGCGTCACGCCGGATGCCTCAATTTGAGGGCACCCGGCCCTTACCGGCCCTGCGCAGCCCTGCCGGACCATTTGATTTAGCGCGGCGGCTTGCACATCGGCCAAGGGCGGATACATCATTTCCCATCAGAATCGCCGATGGCGGGGAAGCCGTCACCAGCCGATCTGACGCATGCAGGAGATGAAAGACGGTGCGTTCCACCCTGACTGACATAGCCCGGGAGGCCGGCGTCTCGGCCGCCACCGTCGACCGCGTGCTCAACAACCGACCCGGCGTACGGGCGCGCACACGGCAAATCGTGCTCGAAATGGCGCAGCGCCTCGGCTACATCGCCGAAGGCCCGAACGGCGCGCCGCCACGACCCTCGCCCGGCGAGGTCATCCGGCTCGACTTCGCCCTGCCGGCCGGCACCAATTCCTTCATCAAGATGCTGCACCGCCACATCGAGGCACAGGCTCTGGCGCGGCCCGACCTCGATGTTCGTATCGCCACCATAGAGGGCTTCAATCCTGACCGGCTCGCCCGCCTGCTGCAGGACTTGCGCGGACAGACGCAAGGCGTCGGCGTCATCGCGCTTGACCATCCGACGGTGCGCGAAGCGATCCGCTCCCTGTCGGCCGACGACATCAAGGTGGTGACCATCGCGTCCGATATCCTGCATGTGCCCAGGGTCGCCTATATCGGCATCGACAACCGCGCCGCCGGGCGGCTGGCCGGCTATCTGCTCAACCGCTTCATGGGATCGGGGCGTCCGGGCAAGGTGGCGCTGTTCGCCGGCTCGCTGTCTTATCGCGGCCACGAAGAACGCGAGATGGGGTTCCGCCACGTATTGACCGAGGAATCACCCAATCTGCAGATCGTCGAGATGCGCGAAATGCTCGACGACCGCGAGAAGGCCTATTCGGAGGCATCAGCCCTGTTGGAGCGGCATCCCGACCTTGCCGCGATCTACAATGTCGGCGCCGGCAACACCGGCATCGCCCGCGCGCTCAAGGAACGCGGCCGGGCTCAGTCCATGGTTTTCCTCGGCCATGAGGTGACGGACGGCACCAAGGACCTTCTGCTCGACGGCACGCTCGACGCGGTCATCGACCAGAATCCGCGCGTCGAAGCCCGCGAAGCGCTGAACACCTTGACCCATGCGGTCAGGGGATTGCCCTATGAACTGCATCAGCCAAGGCTGCAGGTGATCTTCAAGGAGAACATCCCGGAGATCTGACGGACCGAACGAGGAGACGCGGCGTCAAAAGGCGCCCCGCTCGATGCTTCCGATCTACTGTACGGCGGCGACCTCCGCGGCAGCGCCATCGACAAAGCTCTTGTCGACCCATTTGCCGTAGTCGATCGAGCCCTTCAGGAGCCCGGCGCTCGCCATGAATTTTTCCTCGCCCTGCAGGGCGGCGATCGCGTCGTCGGTGAGTTTCGGGTCCTGATGGAACACGCCATCGGCATAGGTCTTGCGCACGGATTTTTCCGACGACTTGGTCGCCTCGACAAAGGTCTTGATGGTTTCCTCGGGATGCGCGTCGGCCCAGCGCGAAATCTCGATGTCGACCTTTAGCAGCCGCTTGACGAGATCGGGATATTTCGCCGCGAAGGCGCCGTTGACCGAGATGACGTTGGGCACGTTCCATTCCGGATGGGTGCTGGTGTCGAACAGGACGCGCGCCTCGCCGGTGTCGACCAGCTTGGCCGCCGTCGAATCGGTCTCGACAATGGCGTCGATATCGCCGCGCAGCAGCGCCGGGCCGGATGCCTCGAAAGGCAGGTTCAGACCTTCGACATCATTGGTGGTCAGGCCGACGCTGTTCAGCGCCTTGCTGAAATTCGAATGCCGCACCGTGCCGGTCAAATAGGCGACCTTCTTACCCTTGAGATCCTGCAGCGTCTTCAGCGGCGAGTCGGTCTTGACGACGATATAGGAACCGCCAGCCTTCACATAGCTCGACAAGCCGATCAGCCTGACGTCGGCGCCGGACGCAGCGACGCGCAGCGCTGGATTGTTGCCGGTATAGGTGAATTCGATCGCGCCGGTGGCCAACGCTGTCGTCGCCTCCGAACCGCCATTGAAAGTCACCAGTTCGACCTTGATGCCGTCCTTGGCGAATTCCTTCTCCCACCAGCCGTCCTTCTGGGCGAGGATGAATTTGAGATGCCCCGGCGCGGTACTGCCGATGCGGATGATTTCCGGCTTGTCCTGGGCGAAGGCCGGCATGCCGCCAAGGCCGATGACGACGGCAATGGCGCCCTTCAGGAGCAGTCGGCGAAGTGCATCGAATGGAATGCTGGGCATGGGAAAAATCCTTCCTGATTGGAATGAATGGACGGCTCAGATGAGCGAGGTCTCGGACTGGCCTTTCCAGGCTGTCGCCCAGCGCTCGAACCAGACGAGCAGGTAATTGACGGTCAGGCCGATGACGGTCAGCGTCAGGATGCCGGCATACATGTCAGCCGTTTCCATCATCAGCTGCGAGTTCTGGATGAGAAAACCGAGGCCGGATTTGGCCGCCAGCATCTCGGCGCCGATGACCGCGAACAGCGAGGATTTCACCGCCAGCCGGGCGCCGGCGACGATCGAGGGAATGCTGGCCGGCAGGATGACTTTCCGGAACAGATCGAAGTCGGACGTACCCATCGAGCGCGCCGCCTTGATCAGCAGCGGATCCACCGACTTGACACCGCTGATCGTGTTGACGAGGAGAAAGAAAACCGAGGAGTAGAAGGTGATCGCCACCTTCGATTCTTCGCCTATGCCGAGCAAAAGAATGAACACCGGCAGCAGCGCGAATTGGGAGGTGTTGCGCAGCGTCTGCACCAGGAGATCGCTGACCTTCTCGAACAGCGAATAGCGCCCCATCAACAGGCCGAGCGGAATGGCGACAACCACGCCGAGAGCGAAACCGATCGCCGCGCGCTGCAGGCTGATGCCGATGTGGTCGACCAGCACGCCCGAGGCGAGCAGGGCCCACCAGGCGACCAGCACCTCGCTCAGCGGCGGAAAGAAGATGCGGTTCAGCCAGCCAAGCCGTGGCGCGATCTCCCACAGCAGGAAAAACAGGCCGAGCAGCGGCAGGCCGTAGACAAAGGTGCCGTGGCTCGCTTTCTTGCTCCGGATCTTGGCGCTGGCCTTGATGGCCGGGACCCTGGCGGCAGCGACCGTTTCGCCAGCGCCGGCAAACAGGTGGAGCGCTCCAGCGGAGCCAAACTTCTCGGTCAGATAGGCCATTGGTCCAGCTCCTCAGTGGCTGAAGGCTGGCGACAGGGTCCAGTCCTTCTGCGCCTTGTTGACCTCGTCGCGCAGCACGTCCCAGACGCGGGCGCGATAGGCGTTGAATTCGGCGCTGGCGCGGATGTCGCCGTCGCGCGGCCGTGGCAGGTCGATATCGATGATCTCCTTCACCGCGCCCGGCCGCGCCGTCATCACCACCACGCGATCTGCGAGGAAGATCGCCTCGTCGATCGAATGGGTGACGAAAATGACAGTCGTGTTGATCTTGCCCCATATCCGCAGCAGCTCGCCTTGCAGCAGTTCACGCGTCTGCTGGTCGAGCGCCGCAAACGGCTCATCCATCAGCAGCACTTCCGGGTTGCTGGCCAGCGCACGCGCGATCGCCACACGCTGCTGCATGCCGCCGGACAGCTGGTTGGGAAAACGGTCCTCGAAACCGGCAAGGCCGAACAGCGCCAACAGATGGCGGGCTGTGGCGGTACGCTCGGCCTTGGCCACGCCGCGCACTTCCAGCGCATATTCGATGTTGGCGAGCGCGGTGCGCCAGGGAAACAACGCATACTGCTGGAAGACATAGCCGGTCTTTGGATCGGGCCTGGTGATGCGCCTGCCGTCGAGCTGGACGTTGCCGCCGGTCGCCTGCGTCAGCCCGCCAATGATATCGAGCAGCACCGACTTGCCCGAGCCGCTCGGGCCGACCAGCGTGATGAACTCGCCTTGGCGGATCGAGAGATCAACGCCGTCGAGCACGGTGACGCGGTCGGTCGCCTCGCCATCCACGGTGACGAACTGCCCCGGCTTGAGCTGGAACGTCTTGCTGATGTCGCTGACGACGATCCGGTCCATGTTCGGGCGATCCATATCTGTCTCCGATCGGTTCACTGCGCCACGCGGATGCGGTGCGTCGGGTCGAATTCCGAGCCGCCCGCCTTGCCGCGCTTCCAGCCAAGCGCGCGGGCATAGGAGCCGAACAGCCGTCGGGCGTCGGCCTGAGCTTCCGTGATGCCGGTCGGCCCGTCGGCGAACTCGGCCACGTAAAGCGCGTCGGTCGGGCAGTAGATCTCGCAGAGAAAGCAGGTCTGGCAGTCCTCCTGGCGAGCGATTACCGGCACGCCATTGTCGGTCGCGTCGAAGACATTGGCCGGACACACCTTGACGCAGATGTCGCATTCGACGCAGCGCGTGGCCGAGACGATCTCGATCATGACGCCAGCTCCGCCAGCCGCTCTGGTGCACCTGCGATGCGGAACTCATCCACACCGGTGATGACCAGCCGGTGCGCGAAGGCAGGGCTTTTGCCCGGTAGGTCGGTGCGGCGATGCATGCCGCGGCTCTCGGTGCGGTGCAGCGCTGCGGCCACGGACCAGCGCCCGGCAGCGGCGATCGATGCCGCCTCGCGCGTGCGGACCCGATCCAGCCCCTCGCCTTGCAGATGGTCGCGCACGTCGCGCCAGACACTCTCCAGCCGCTCGCCGCTTTTCTCCAGGCCCTCGCCAGTGCGGAAGAAATTCTTGCCGAGCGGCGTCACTTCGCTACGCACCGCCTCGATAACTTCGCTCGCCGAGATGTCGGCACTCGCCGACGATGCCGGACGCAACCCGGCCTGGCCGAGCAACTGCACCGCACTGCGGAACGCCTTGCCGGTCCGGCGCCTGGCATGGGTCGAGGCGCCCTTGCCGGCCCACCAGCCGCTGGCCAGCGCCCAGGATGAATTGACGGCGCCGCCGCCCGACACGGCCCCGGTCATCATCTCGCGGCTGGCGGCATCACCGGCGACGTAGAGGCCGGGCACGCCGGTGGCGCAATCGTCGGAGACGATGTCGATGCCGCCGGTGCCGCGCACCGTGCCTTCGGCGCGCAAGGTGACGCGGAACAGCTCGCTGAACGGATCGATGCCGGCGCGGTCGTAGGGCACGAAGCAATTCGGCTGGCCCTGGCGCAGCCAGCCTTGCAGCGCCGGCTCGGCCTGATCGAGCCGCGCATAGACCGGGCCGTCGATCAGCGCGCGCGCTACTTCCTCCTCGCGGTCGCCGATGCCGTTACGCAACGGCTCGCCGGTCGGTCCGACGATTGGCGAGCCATCTTCGCGATGGAACGAGGCCCAGCGGAACGGCAGGCCCTTGTTCAGCGATGAGCCATAGGGCGCCAGCGTGTATTTGCCGGTGAACTCCATGCCAGACAGGCTGGCGCCGGCCTCCGCCGCCATCAGATAGCCGTCGCCAGTCAGCCCGGTGGCGCCGAGGATGCGTTCGCGGAAGGCGCAGCCGCCGGTCGCCAGCACCACCGCGTTGGCGTCGACGCGCCAATCCTGGCCAATCTGCCTGGCGACGCCTGCGGCGCCGACAATCGCATCCCCATCCGACAACAGTTCGAGCGCGGGATGATGGTCGAGCACGGTGACGCCGGCCAAAAGCACCCGGCGGCGCATAAAGCGCATGTAGTCCGGGCCGCGCAGATTGGCGATGTAGAGCCGTCCGTCATCCTCGCTCGGAAAGAGATAGCCCCATTCGGACAGCCTGAGCAGGTTGCGATAGGCGGTGTCGACGCAGCGCAGCATCCAGCGCGGGTCGGCGAGTTCGCCGGTGCGCTGCCAGCGTCGTTCGACTACGGCGTGCCTGTTGTCGCCCGGAGGTACGCACCAGGTGCCGGTATTGGACGGCGCAGTGGCGCCGCTGGTGCCGAGATAGCCCTTGTCGGCCAGCACCACCTTGGCGCCGCCCTCGGCCGCAGCGACTGCTGCCCAGGCTGCCGACGGACCGCCGCCCAGCACCAGCACGTCTGCCTGGAGCAGCAAGCTGTCGGAAGCGGATTTTTGCGGCTTGGGCATGGACACCTGGCGAATGCGTCGAGGCCGGCGCTAGGCCGCGCGCGCCGCGCTGGAAGACCAGACCGGCTCGTTGCCGGCACTCCATTTGATGTTGCAGCCGATCGACGGCACTTGGCTGGCAATGGGCCTGCCGCCCTCCAACACCGTGTCGACCGCCGCTCGCAGATCGGCACCCGTCACCGGCTTGCCGTTGCCCGGCCGCGCCTCGTCGAACTGGCCGTGATAGGCGAGCCGCCGGTCAGTGCCGAACAGGAAGAAGTCGGGCGTGCAGGCCGCGCCATAGGCTTTCGCCGTCTGCTGCGACGCATCCTTGAGATAGGGGAAGGAATAGCCGAATTTTTCGGCCTCTTCGCCGATACGGGCAAGCGTTTCTTCCGGATGCGCTTCGTGGTCGTTGGCGTTGATCGCCACCACCTGCAGCCCCTTGCCCGCATAATCCCGAGCGAAAGCGGCAAGCTGCTCGCGGATCAGCACGACGAACGGGCAGCGGTTGGAAATGAAGGCGACGAGCAAGGCCGGCTTGGCGTCGAAATCGGCGAGGCGGTGCAGCACGCCTTGCGCGTCGGGCAACAGGAAATCGGCCGCCCTGGTGCCGAGGTCGATCGGATTGGACTCTGTCTTCGGCATCGATGCGCTCCCTTGTGCAACCATTTTTCACAGCCCAAGATGCGAGCGCTCCGAACGTTCGCAGTTAGTCTATGAATTTAGTATAATTATAGGCTGGAGAGCGCATTCACGGTCAACCGCGCGGCTTAGAATATCGTGCCAATGTTTCAGGCTGAGCCGCCAAGTTTGTTCGGGCGGAAGCCGATCCGGAGAAATCCGGACGGACAGGATTTATCAAGCGCAACGGGTTCGGCGACGAAATTGGTACTGCCCAGCCGAACCGCCTTCCGATTTTCGCGACGTCATTCCCCTTCCGGATAGAGCGCCTTCGCCAGGTCGCGGATCGCATCTGATGTGCGCGGGCCGAAGCCGATCATGTAGGCGCCGTCAAGCACGACCAGCGCCTTGTTGGCCGCCGCCGGCGTTGCCGCCAGCGCGCGGTTGCCGAACACCTGCTCGGGCGTCGGCCCGCCCTTGCCGTCGCTCATCATCAGGATGACGTCAGGCGCCATCTCGATCAGCTTTTCCTCCGATGCCACCTTGTAGCCCTGCACGACATCCATCGGGTTGAGGCCGCCGGCATAGCAAATGATGGCGTCGGCAGAAGTACCCGCGCCGGCAGCGCTCAGACGTACCAGGCCATGGAAGAACACCACCTTCTTGCGCCGCTCCGGCGGGATTTGCGACGCCAGATCCGCGGCAGCCTGAAAGGCCGTGAGCACCTCGGCGGAAACCGCCTTGCCCTTGTCCTCGAGCCCAAGGCTGGCGGCGATCAGCGTGATCTTGCGGTCGATGCCTTGCGGGCTGTTGTCCTGCGGGACGAAGACGATCGGGATTGCCAGCGACTTCAGCACCTCGACCGCTTCAGGAGGCCCGCTGTCTTCGGCGGCCAGGATCAGGTCGGGACGCAGGCTGGCCAGCCCCTCGACCGAAAGCTGGCGGCGGTAGCCGACATTAGGCTTTCCGGCCACGGATGGCGGATATTTGCTGCCGCGATCGACGGCGATGATCCGCTCGCCGGCGCCGAGCGCGTGGACGATCTCGGTGACGTCGGAGCCGAGCGTCAGGATCCTCGTTGCCGGTCCCGGCGCGACGGTTCGTCCCAGCGCGTCGACAACGCCCTCGGCGGCCAGCGCCTGGAAACCACAGGAAGGCGCCAGCACCGACAGCGCCAGAAGCAGCACCGCCGCGATCCTGCCTGATTGCATCCAGCACATTCCCTTGCCCTCGCCCACACTGCCAACCATGCCCGCTGCTCCGTGAATGCTTCTCGATGATGGTCGGCTATAAATTTAAAGTTGACTTATGTCATCATGTTTTAATATGTGACCTCTGCCCCCGGCCCGCCTGGTCGAGGGATTCTCGATCATGCCAGCCAAGGCCCTTCAGCCACCGCCAGCAGTTTTGCTTTTGCTTGGGGCTGCGTGACCATGACAACGACAACAAACACGACCTTGATGGCGAGCACCGCGCTCGCCTTCGTGCTCGGCCTCTGCGCCGTGCCTCTTGCCAGCGCGCAGGAACAGGACCAGGAGAAAAAGGCCGCCGCCAAGACCGGCCGCCTGGCGTCGGCCAGTGTCGCGCAGAACCAGCCGGCGACGATGCTCGACGTGATCACCATCTCGGCGACGATGATCAAAACGGCGGTGATCGAATCGATGGCCGCCATCAGCGCCGTCGATCAGGACGAGCTCGACCGCATTCAGCCCGACACAGCGGCCGACATCTTCCGCACCACGCCCGGCGTCGCTGCCTCGATGAATGGCGACGATCCCGCAACCGCCATCAACATTCGCGGCCTGGAGCAATATGGCCGCGTCGTCGTCACCCTCGACGGCGCCCGCCAGGACTATTGGCGCGTCGGCCACGGCTCGGGCTCGTTCTATGTCGAGCCGGACCTAATCAAGGAAGCCACCGTCATTCGCGGCCCGGTGTCGAATGCGTACGGTTCGGGCGGCATCGGCGGCGTCGTCTCCTTCGAGACCAAGGATGCCGGCGATTTCCTCAAGAAGGACGAGCGCTGGGCGCTGAGCGAGAAGCTCGGCTATGAGGACAATGGCGACGGCTTCACCACCAGCACCACCGGCGCCTACCGCTTCAGCGACGATGCCGACATCATCGGCAACCTCATCTATCGCGACCGCGACAGCTACACCGACGGCAATGGCGACACCGTGCCGTGGACCGCGAGCGGGTGACCAGCGGCTATCTGAAGACGACGCTGCGGCCGGCCGATGGCCACGAGCTGAAGCTCGGCGCCATCCTGCAGCGCTACAACGACCAGATCACCGGATCCAGCGGCTCGACCTCGCCGACGCTGAGCCGCTACGACACCAACACCACCAACCAGACCTACACCGCCGCCTACACCTGGAAGCCAGACGACAACGAGCTGATCGACTTCAGCGCCAATGCCTACCACAACCGCACCCGCGCCGAGCAGACGCAGGTCGCGCCTGCCTCAGGGATCGGCAATTTCCGTTTTTACGATGTCGCCACATCCGGCTTCAACGTGAAGAACTCCTCACGTTTCGACGCCTGGGGACTAGCACATACGCTGACCTACGGACTCGACTACTACTATCTCGAGGCCTCCTCGGAAGCGGCGCATTTCGGCGCTGGCGAACAGCAGGGCTATGGCGGCTTCCTGCAGTGGCAGGGCGATTACGAGGACTGGCTGCAGGTCATCACTGCGATGCGGTATGACGGCTACCAGCTCGATGGCGAAACGCGCATCCCGTCGCCGCAGGAAGCCTCGATCTCCGGCGATCGTTGGTCGCCGCGCCTCACCGTCGGCGTCACGCCATTCGATGGCTTTCAGCTCTATGGCACCTATTCCGAAGGCTATCGGGCGCCGGGCCTGCAGGATGTCTTCCGTGGCGGCGGCGCGCATGGTGGCGGCGATACATATCGGCCCAATCTTCTGCTGCAGCCCGAGACGGCGAAGAACTGGGAGGCCGGCGTCAACGTGAAATATGACGATGTGCTGACAGCGGATGACCGGCTGCGCGCCAAGCTCAACGTCTTCCACACTGCCGTCGAGGATTACATCGACGTCGACCTGACCGTGCTGCCGCGCACGGCAATCAACATCGGCGACGCACGCCTGAAGGGCGTCGAGGCCGAGATGGTTTATGACTATGGCTCAGGTTTCGTGAACCTCTCCGGTGCGCTGATCGACGCCAAGGTCGTCAGCGGCGTCTATTCCGGCCAGGCACTGAACAACACGCCGCTCGACCGCTTCTCGGCCACGATCGGCTTCCGCATGCTGGAGGACCAGCTCACCGTCGGCGCGCAATATCTCAGCGTCGGCAAGATCACCCGCACCAGCCGCACCAATCCCAACGCCTTGCCGGTCGTCGATGACGGATTCGATCTGGTCAATGTCTTCGCCAACTGGCGCGTCAATGACAACCTCAAGCTCGATTTCGGCGTCGATAACATCTTCAACACCGCCTACACCGACCCGCAAAGCGCATGGTCGACCTCGGCGGCAACCGAACAGGGCAAGGGCCGCACCTTCAAGGTAGCCCTCACCGGCAGGATCGGAGGCTGACAATGAGCCAAGCATCGGTGCGTGAACTGGCCTGCGAGACGCGGCTCAACCTGCGGCGTCTGCCTGATTACATGGACAGCATCAGCGACAGACTGCAGAGCTTCGAGGCCGATGCTTCGCATCAGGGACAGCGCATCAATTTCCGCTTTGCCTTCGGTGGCGCCTCTTTCGACATGGAACGGCTGGTGATGCGGGCCAATGCCGCCGACCGCGACGGGCTGGCCCGTATCAAGGACCTGCTGGCCACGGCCGTACAGGTCTACGCCAAGGAGGAAAACCCCGAGATCGTCTGGACCGGCGATCTCTCAGGCGAAACCAGCCTCGCTCAGTTCCGCGAGATGGTGGTGACGGATATTCGCGACCTCACCCCGCACATGCGCCGCATCCGGCTGGCCGGCGAGGATCTCAGCCGTTTCGCCAAATTCGGCGGCATGCATATCCGCATGCTGTTTCCGACCAGGGAGGTGCCCGATCCGCTGTGGCCGGTGCTCGGTGGCAATGGCTTGCCGGTCTGGCCCGCCGATGACCGGCGCCCGGTGGCGCGCGTCTACACCATCCGCGCGCTCGACGTGGAAAAGGGCATCATCGATGTCGACTTCCTGATTCATCCCGGCGAGAGCGTCGGCTCCACCTGGGCCATGCAGGCAGCGCCCGGCATGAAGGTCGGCATCATGGGACCGGTCGGCCGTCCGGTGCGGCAGGCAGAATGGTATGTCTTGGGTGCCGATGAAACCGGCCTGCCGGCGCTGGCGCGGCTGCTGGAGACGCTGCCGGCCGAGACAAAAGGCGTTGCCTTCGTCGAGATCGCCAATGACGGTGAACGGCAGAAGATCGCCAATCCCACCCGCATCGAAGTGCATTGGCTGACACGGGATGGCGTGGCGGCGGGCGAGGACAGACGGCTGGCCGAGACTGTCCGCTCGGTGGCGTGGCCGCAGGACGGTTCGGCCTTCGGCTGGTTCGCGGCGGAAGCCGCTGCCGCCAAGATCGTGCGCGAATATTGGCGCGACACTATGGGACTTGGTCGCGATCAAACGCTGGCGGCTGCCTATTGGCGGCGTGGTGCTGCCGGATTGATGGCGGGGTGAACTCTGATGATCGGCCCGCCGTCTTTGCCGATGCCGATATCAATTTGATCACCGGAGACAAGGTTCGAAATATCGCACACCACCAGCGGCATGCGGATGTCATAAAGAAATTCGGCAACGATGGCGCCCACCGCCAGGATCGGGTCCGGCCGCTCCAGAAGAATACCGGCCGGCGCCGTGCCTCTGCGGATCGCCTCGGCCAGGACCGAGGATGACGACGATGAGCCGCGCCCGCTCGGCATGGCCAAAATCCTGCCGGCGACATTCTGGCCGAGGCCGGGATGCGAATGGTCTGTTATGTCGCCGGTCTCGGCATCGATACCGCCCCAGAAGCTGAGGGGTTGCGAGAACACCAGCGCCTGGCCCTTGGCTTCGCCGGCCAACTGGAAGGTGCCGGTTCGTTCCACCGGTCGCGTCATGAGGCGCTCCGCACGACATGCCCGACGACAGCGGAGCGGATGCAATCCTCCATCTCGGCGAAGGCGACGGACACGCCGATATTGCCCGGTGCATAATGCGCCCATTTGCCGGAATTGGTCATCACGACGCCGTCGAGGCGTTCCAGGATCGATGTGACATAGGTGCAGGTGTCAGCGACTGGGACCAGACCAAACGCCTCCATCCCCGCCAGCGCGCCCTCCTCCTGCAGTCGCGCCAGGGTCGCACGGCCGGTGTTGACGTAGATCGGTATGCGCCTTCCGGGTGCTGCCTCGCGCAGCAGCGGCAGCAGTCGCATCCACTCCTCATACGAAAAATGCGGCGTGCCGAGCGACACGGCCGCCACCGGCGCGCCATCCCCTACGCTCGATAAGCTGGCCAGCGCATGGTCGATATCGGCGCGGGTGATGCGGATCGTCTCGTCAGGCGCATGACCCTGGAACGCCTCATCGAGCGTCATCGCTTCCGGCGTGATGCCGACCGCATGGAACAGCGCCACAGCACCCGTCGTTGCAGCCGCCGCGCCCAGCGCCTTTAGCTGGTCCTCATCGCGCGGCTGCGGCAGACCGGCAATCACCGGAACGCGGTCGCCACTCGCTTGCCCTATGATTAGCCCGACGCCGACGAAAAGGCTGTCACTCGGCTCGCCGTCTGGGACATCCAGTTCGAACAGGATCCGGCCGCGCCGGTTCTCGCCGAGATGCAGACCCCAGGCCGGCGCGCGGCCGGTCATGGCGCAGCACAGATCGATGAAATCGCCATAGCGGTTGGTGCGCGCGCCGATCACCGAATTGGCAAAGACGATGGCGTTGGATTCGCCCCAGGCGATCTGCTCGCCAAAGCTTGGCCGGAACCGCGTCTGGTAAGGCGCGCAAGTGAAGGTCGCCTGGCAGCCGAGCTCCAGATGCGCCTTCATCAGCCGCCGCGCCGGCACCTCTTCCGCCGCCGGCATTTTCACCATGCCGGGATGGATGAGGTCGAACGAGCCGACATTCAATGTCGTCGGCACCTGGACGCGGCCACCGCCTTCGACCAGCCGCTCGACGAAATCGAGCCCTGCCTTGCCGTGGTAGAGACAGCCATCGATATGGGCCCCGACAATGTCGAGCAGGCCGCCCGCCCCGACCGCATTGGAAAACGCGACCAGGATTTTCATGGCAGCGGCTGCGGACAGGCCCTGCTCGCCGTCGAGCATGGATCGGTCCTTAGCCGTCAATTCCAGCGTCATAGATGTGCTCCCGGCCCTATCTAGAGCGTTTCATATTTTGACGGAAGCGTAGCCTGCGTTTTCGAAGTAGTTCTTGCATTCGGCTGCCTCGATGGTTTCGACGAGGTGGCCGATGTGGCGCCACGTGTCCTCGACGGTGCGTTTCTGA
>NZ_RZRT01000238.1:0-501 GCF_003998295.1 Mesorhizobium sp. M7A.F.Ca.US.011.01.1.1 | reverse complement strand
CCCTTGCCGCTGGCCTTCGTCACGGCGCACGCCGCGGCGATTGCATCTTGCGACCTCGTTCTCGAACCCTCGGCCGGCACCGGCCTGCTCGCCGTCCATGCCGAGATGGCGCGCGCCTCGATCGCCCTCAACGAGCTTGCCGCGACGCGGGCCGATCTCCTCGGCCTGCTGTTTCCACGGTTCCCCGTCTCGCGGCACGACGCCGCCCATATCGACGATCATCTCGACGCGGCCATCGAGCCGTCCGTCGTGCTGATGAATCCACCCTTCAGCGTTGGCGCCTATGTCGACGGCCATGTCGCCGATGCGGCATGGCGGCACCTCTCCTCCGCATTCGCACGCCTGCGTTCGGGCGGTCGTCTTGTCGCCATCACCGGTGCCGGGCTGTCTCCGGAAAACCCCAAATGGCGGCCGGCCTTCGAACGCCTGCAGCAACAGGGCACCGTCATTTTCACCGCAGCGATCGACGGCCGTGTCTACGCGCGCCATGGGACGACGGCC
>NZ_RZRT01000237.1:0-451 GCF_003998295.1 Mesorhizobium sp. M7A.F.Ca.US.011.01.1.1 | reverse complement strand
GGCAAATCGACCATCGCCAACCTCTTCGAGAAGAAGCTGTTCGCCACCGGCCGCCACACCTACATCCTGGATGGCGATAATGTTCGCCACGGCCTCAATCGCGATCTTGGCTTCACCGACGCCGACCGCGTCGAAAACATTCGCCGCGTTGCGGAAGTGGCGCGCCTGATGGCCGATGCCGGGCTGATCGTCATTGTTTCCTTCATTTCGCCCTTCAGCGCGGAGCGGCGCATGGCCAGGGAGTTGATGGCCAACGGTGAATTCGTCGAGGTGTTTGTCGATACACCCTTTGAGGAATGCGCCAGACGCGATCCGAAGGGTCTCTATGCGCGGGCGTTGAATGGCGAAATCAAGAATTTCACCGGCGTCGATTCCCCGTATGAGGCTCCTGAAAACCCCGAAATCCATCTCAAGACACTCGGCAAGTCTGCCGAGGAGATGGTAGAGGCCC
>NZ_RZRT01000236.1:0-518 GCF_003998295.1 Mesorhizobium sp. M7A.F.Ca.US.011.01.1.1 | reverse complement strand
TGAAGAGCAGATCATCGGAATTTTGAAGGAACACGAGGCCGGGGTGTCGGTTGCCGATCTATGCCGCAAGCACGGGGTCAGCGACGCCTCGATCTACAACTGGAAGGCCCGTTTCGGCGGGATGGATATCTCGGAGGCTCGGCGACTTAAGGCGCTGGAGGACGAGAACACGCGGCTAAAGCGGATTCTGGCCGACGCGATGCTCGACAATGCCGCGTTGAAGGATCTTGTGGGAAAGAAATGGTGACGCCCGCGGCCAAGCGGAAAGCTGTCGCTCGCCTGAAGGAAGGCTTTGGGATGAGCGAACGGCGGGCGTGTAAAGCCATCGGCTGTTGCCGCATGACGGTTCGCTACGAGACCAGCAGGCCGGACGACCGCGAGGTTCGCGAGCGGATGAAGGCGATCGCGCAGGAGCGTCGCCGGTTCGGCTACCGGCGTCTTCTCGTGATGCTGAGGCGGGAGGGCCTGGTCGTGAACCACAAGAAGCTGTTCCGGCTCTATCGGGAGGAGAAGCTCAC
>NZ_RZRT01000235.1:0-450 GCF_003998295.1 Mesorhizobium sp. M7A.F.Ca.US.011.01.1.1 | reverse complement strand
GTCCTGGATGACCGGGTCGCGATAGTCGGTGACCGCATAAAAGCCGCCGAACTTCTCCTCGGGATAAGCGACCACGACCGGAAACAGGATCTCTCCCTTGTAGGCAACGAGAACCGGTTTGTCGTTGGCGATCCATTCGGAAAACAGCGACAGCACGAAAAGCACGAGGAAGATCCATAACGACCAATAGCCGCGCCGGTTGGCCCTGAAATTCTGCAGGCGCCGCTGGTTGAGCGGCGACAGCCAGGGTCGGGCAATCCGGTCCGGCGTCGTTTCGACTGCGGCCCCGGCCATCAGACGTCTCTCCGCTCGAAGTCGATGCGCGGGTCGACCCAAGTGTAGATCAGGTCGGACAAGAGCCCGACAATCAGGCCGAGAAGCGAGAAGATGTAGAGATTGGCGAAGACCACCGGGTAGTCGCGCTCGACCACCGACCTGAAACCGAGCAGG
>NZ_RZRT01000234.1:0-511 GCF_003998295.1 Mesorhizobium sp. M7A.F.Ca.US.011.01.1.1 | reverse complement strand
GGCGACGTGAAGTACCATCTCGGCGCTTCGTCGGCCCGCGAGTTCGACGGCAACAAGGTGCACCTGTCGCTAACCGCCAATCCCTCGCACCTGGAAATCGTCGATCCGGTGGTTATGGGCAAGGCGCGGGCCAAGCAGGACTCTCTGTTCGGCCGCAGTCGCGAAGAGATCGTGCCGCTGGAAGAGCGCGCCAAGGTGCTGCCGCTGCTCCTGCATGGCGACGCCGCCTTTGCCGGCCAGGGCGTGATTGCCGAAATCCTCGGCCTGTCGGGGCTGCGCGGCCACCGCGTCGCCGGCACGCTGCATTTCATCATCAACAACCAGATCGGCTTCACCACCAATCCGCGCTTCTCGCGCTCGTCGCCCTATCCGTCGGATGTGGCCAAGATGATTGAGGCGCCGATCTTCCACGTCAATGGCGACGATCCGGAAGCCGTGGTCCATGCCACCAAGGTGGCGATCGAATTCCGCATGAAGTTCCACAAGCCTGTCGTGGTCGACATGTTCTGCT
>NZ_RZRT01000233.1:0-538 GCF_003998295.1 Mesorhizobium sp. M7A.F.Ca.US.011.01.1.1 | reverse complement strand
GAGAAGACGCGCGCGCCCGAAATTATTGTTCTCTATTGGCAGGATAGCCTTTTTTGTGATACACACAAAATAGGCGGCGCGGCCCTGGCGGGCCTTAGCCCCGCAAGCGGGCTTGAGAATGAATGCAGACGCCCAGAAAGTAGCGGTAAAGAAGGCGTCACAACGCTACGGCGAGGTGACCCACATCCGGTTTTCGGCTGACGAGCTGGCTCGCCTCAAAGCCATTGCGGAGCGGGACGGCGTGACCGTCAGCGAGGTCGTCCGGCGTCTGGTGCGGGCAGAGGCCGGGCATCTGCCTATCGCGTCAGAGGCGTTGCGGCCGGCGATTGTGGAGATGACCGATCAGCTGCGGCGCGTCGGCATCAATTTCAATCAGGCCGTGCGCGCCATGAACGACGGGCGTGTTGCCCACGATAAGGATCTTGAGCAGGCGCTGATCGCCGTGGGCGACCTCGTGCGGCAGTTTCGCGAGGAACTGAAAACGATGACCGTCGAGTCTCGCAAGGCGCGGGAGGCCAGGCGATGAGCGGTCGTCTTG
>NZ_RZRT01000232.1:0-493 GCF_003998295.1 Mesorhizobium sp. M7A.F.Ca.US.011.01.1.1 | reverse complement strand
ACACTCATATGTGGGAACAGCGCGTAGCCCTGGAACACCATGCCGGCGGCGCGCTGCTCGGCCGGTCGCTCGGTGATGTCGACGCCGTCGCTGTAAAGGCGGCCGTCGGTGGGCTGAATGAAGCCGGCAAGGATCATCAGGAAGGTGGTCTTGCCCGAGCCTGACGGACCGAGCAGGGTCAGGAACTCACCGCGGCCGATATCGAGCGTCAGATCGTCCAGCGCACGGAATGAGCCGAAGCTCTTGCCGATCCCGATTGCCTTGATCTCTGCGGCCCGGCCGGGTTGCTGCATCCTGCCTTTGTCCTCAATGCTGATTGAAATCGTAGGCAGGGCGGCGGCTTACCGCAACCGAATAGTTTTCGCCTGACCGGCAAATTTGATTCATCTATGCAGCTAATCTCCCCCCTCGAGGGGGAGATGTCGCCGAAGGCGACAGAGGGGGTCGCTGCGCGTGGAGTGGCGACTTCCTCTTTCTTTGAAAGCAGATCGGG
>NZ_RZRT01000231.1:0-549 GCF_003998295.1 Mesorhizobium sp. M7A.F.Ca.US.011.01.1.1 | reverse complement strand
TCAAAAAGGCAAATCCCATCAGGAGGATGCTGGTGAGAACGGAAATCGTCGCAGCTTCGCTCAAACGATAGCCCTTGAAGGCGGTTTCATAGATGAGCACAGGCAATGTCTGGGTCGCGCCGGATGGACCACCCGCGGTGAGCAGCCAGATCACATCGAAGACGTTGAAGGACAGAAGCGTGCCGACGACGCCGAGCACCATCAATGTCGGTTGCAGCAACGGCCAGGTGATGCGCTTGAAACGCTGGAACGTGCCAGCGCCATCAATCCGCGCCGCCTCGTAGAGATCGCCCGGAATGCGCGTCAGGCCAGCCAGCATCATCAGTGTGGTGAATGGAAACCAGCGCCAGGAATTGATCATGATCAGCGTGGTCATGGCGCCTTCGCGCGTGGCGAAGAAACCAACCGGACGCTCGATCACGCCGGCCTGGATCAGCAGAGGGTTGATCATGCCGCCCGACGAGGAAAGCAACCACCGCCAGATGATGACAACGACCACGGTCGGCACAATCCATGTGAGAATTATCCAGGTGCGTGCGATCCGGACGC
>NZ_RZRT01000230.1:0-495 GCF_003998295.1 Mesorhizobium sp. M7A.F.Ca.US.011.01.1.1 | reverse complement strand
GCAGTAGCATTCTGGGCTTCGGAAAAAAGGACACGACACCGCCACCACCTCCGGACCCGAAGGTTCTTTCCAGCCAACTGCTGGCCTATTGTCCGAAAGTGACGCTGCGCGACGGCACCGCTTTCTTCAACACCTATGCCAAGGGCAACCAGAAGCCCAAGAAAAAAGCCGCCGCTCAGGACGCCGAGGCTGCTGCGCTCGACGCGAGCAGCGATCAGCAGGACGATTCGGCGAAGGTCATCTATCAGGCCTCGATCACCGATGTGACCCGCGACTGCAACCGTGCCAACGGCTCGCTGACGATGAAGATCGCCGTCGCCGGCAAGGTCGTTCCGGGACCGATGTTCAGCCCGGGCACGATCACAATGCCGATCCGTATCGCAGTGATGCATGGCACCGAGGTGCTTTACTCGCAGCTTCATCAACATCAGGTCCAGGTTACCAATCCCTCGAGTGCCACCCAGTTCGTCTTCACCGATTCGAACGTCGTCGTTC
>NZ_RZRT01000022.1:0-89035 GCF_003998295.1 Mesorhizobium sp. M7A.F.Ca.US.011.01.1.1 | reverse complement strand
TTCAGGTTGATGGTTCACCGGTGGGAAGGGACCGAGCCATGCCACGGCCTGTCCTCGAAAGGACGACCAGGATCCCCTCGGTCTCCTTCCCACTTCAGACATAGCATGGGAACAACACACAGGATCCTAGGGTCTCCGCGGCGTCGGTTCGCGACTGCTACGCCCTAGGATGACGAAGCGTGGGGGCTTCTGGCTAGTCACAGAGATGGAGTTTGGCATCGTAGCAATAGCCGACTTTCGAGGTTGGCCGAGGCATCTTTCTCTTCGTCATCCTAGGGCGGAGCAAGGAGCGAAGCGACGCGGCGCAGACCCTAGGATCCATGCCGTTACTGCGGCCGAAGAGTGAGGCGGTCCAGAATCTTCAAACGCGCGGCTTTCCTGTCCAGCCCAATCCTCAAATAGCCTTCATCCAATTTGCCAGCCGGTGCGCCGCTTCCTCGACCTGGTCGAGGCGGCGGTGGAAACACAACCGCAAAAACGCCTCGCCGCCGGGGCCGAAAGCGGTGCCTGGCGCCAGGCCGACATTGGCCTTGTCGACAATGTCGAAGGCAGCGGTGCGTGAATCGGTGATGCCGTCGACAGTGAAAAACAGATAGAACGCGCCCTGCGGCACCGTGAACCGGGCGCGGCCGGTGGCGCCGAGAATGCCGCAGACAAGGTCGCGCGCCTTGCGCGCCCGCTCCACCTGTTCGGCAACGAAGGCATCGCCCCCGTCAAGCGCGGCGGCCGCGCCGCGCTGCATGAACTGGGCGACGCCGGAGTTCGAATACTGGATCAGGTTCTCGAACACCTGCTGCAAGCTCGGATGCGTCTTGATCCAGCCGACGCGCCAGCCGGTCATCGCCCAGTTCTTGGAGAAGGAATTGACGTACAGGATGCGGTCTTCCGCCGACGCGATGTCGAGGAAGGACGGCGCGCGGCCGTGGCCATAGTGGAAAAGCGAATAGATCTCGTCCGCGATGATCCAGAGGTTTTTCGCGCGCGCCAGATCGAGGATGGCCTGCAAGGTCTCATGATCGGCGGTCCAGCCGGTCGGATTCGACGGCGTGTTGATGAACAGCGCCTTTGTGCGCGGCGTAATCGAAGCCGCGATCTTCTCGACGTCGCAGGACCAGCCATTGCCGGAATGATCGAGCGTGACCGCCACCGGAACGGCTCCCGCTATCCCTGCTGCGGCGTCGAAATTCGGCCAGGCCGGCGACAGATAGACCACTTCGTCGCCGGGGCCGGCGAGCGCGTCGAGCGCCAGCTGGATGGCATGCATGCCGGAGCCGGTGACGATGAATTCTTCCTCCGGGAAGGTCTTGCCGAAATGCCTGGCATAGTAGCGGGAGAGCGCCTGCCTGAGATCGGGGATGCCCCTTTGCCAGGTGTAGAATGTCTCGCCGCCGGCCAGCGCCTTCGACGCGGCATCGGTGATGAAGGCCGGCGTCGGCAGGTCGCCCTCGCCGGCCCAGAGCGGAATCATGCCTTCGCGCAGGCGGCCGTAATTGACGACGGCGACAATGCCGCTTTCGGGTGCCGCACGGGCCTCGGTGCGCAAGCTGTCGATCAGGGTCATTGGCGGGTCCGTTTTGGTCTGCGGTTTTCGTCAGCGGTCCTTATCAGATGCGAAAACAGAAAACCCCGGCCGCGAACGACCGGGGTTTTGGTCCAGCAAATGCCGGCCGCGGTCAGCGCCTGGCGAGCAGATCGCGAATTTCGGTGAGCAGCGCGACGTCGGCTGGCGGCGGAGCGGCCGGTGCAGCGGGCTTCTCGCGCTCAAGCCGCTTGCGCATGTTGTTCACCGCCTTGACCATCAGGAAGATGATAAAAGCGAGGATGAGGAAGTTCAGCGCCACGGTGATGAAGCTGCCATAGGCAAAGACCGCGCCTTGCTTCTTGGCGTCCGCCAGCGAGGTCGCGTTGACGGCTGAGGACAATCCGAAGAAATAGTTGTTGAAGTCCAATCCGCCGAAAATCGCACCGACGATTGGCATGATGATGTCGTTGACAAGGGAATCGACGATCTTGCCGAAGGCCGCGCCGATGATGACGCCGACCGCAAGGTCCATCACATTACCCTTGGAAATGAATTCCTGGAATTCTTTCAGCATTCGACCCTCCTTGTCGTGACTGGCCGAGCTGCCGTTTCCGTCCTTGCGGCGTCGACCTGAGGCAACATAACAAAAACCTCCGGTTGCAACATCGATAAAAAGGAGAAAGCAACCGGTTTCTCCTTACCGGGATCCGGCCAGGTTGCCCGCCAAGACCCCGGTTCGGTTGTTCGAGGCCCACGGCTTGGCAGGAGCAGAGTTGAATTTCCGGCAATCATAGGCGTTTTCGCCTATAATGTTCTCATGAACATGCTCGAAACCATCAGCATTGATGTTTATCCGTGGGCGGCTCCAACAAAGGAGCAGCGCGCTTGGTTTGACGCGCTTTCGCCCGATGAGAAGCGGAAAGCGATTCAGGCGGCGATCAACGAAGGTTTCGAGAGCCCCGTCAGCGAAAAGTCGATCGATGACATTATTCGGGAAGCGCGTGCCGAATAACGCATCGCGCCGAACGCGATCTGAAAGACATTTACCGCCACACCTTCGAAAACTTCGGCCACACCCAGGGCGAAAAGTACCTGCGCGAACTCGATGCGGTGTTTGAGTTGCTCGGCGATTACCCGAATATGGGCAGGCTCTATGAAGGCAGGACCCATCAGTTCGTCCATGGCAAGCACATCATTCTCTACCATATGGGTTCGGAGGAGATCATTGTGGGCCGCATTTTCCACGGCGCTCAGCGGCGATCTTCACCATAACGACACCGACGCGCCGGCCTGAGAACCGTCCTATGCAGCTCCGCAATGGACTCCGACGCCAAGCTGTGATTGCGTCCGGGCAAGCCGGATAAAAAGGCGGCAGAGGAGGAAAGTCCAGGCGTGCAGGGCTTGTTCATCGTCATCATCGCGGTCGCCTATGTGACGCTGCTGTTTGCCATCGCCAGCCTCGGCGACCGCCGCTCGGCCATTTCAGGGCCGAGCCGGGGGCGGCCTTTCATCTACGCGCTTAGCCTCGCGATCTACTGCACATCCTGGACTTTCTTCGGCTCGGTCGGCCTCTCTTCCGAACGCGGCCTCGAATTCCTCGGTATCTATACCGGCCCGGTGCTGGTCTTCGTGTTCGGCTTCCCGCTGCTCAACCGCATCGTGCGGCTGGCCAAGACCGAGAAGATCACCTCGATCGCCGATTTCCTTGGCGCCCGCTACGGCAAGAGTTTCACCGTCGCGGCGATCGCCACGCTGATCGCCACCATCGGCGCGGTGCCCTACATCGCACTGCAGTTGAAGGCGATCTCCGGTTCGGTCAGCCTTATGGTCGAGCACTATACCGGATCGCCGCCCTCCTTCGATCCCTTCGTCAGCGACATCTCGCTGGTCGTCGCCATGCTGCTGGCGCTGTTTGCGGTGCTGTTCGGCACACGCCACGCCGACGCCACCGAACACCAGGACGGGCTGGTGCTGGCGGTGGCCGTCGAAACCGTGGTCAAGCTTGCCGCCTTCCTGGCCATCGGCCTGATGGTCACCTTCCTGATCTTCGGCGGCCCGGGCGACATGTTCGACAAGCTCGCCCAGAATGCTCAGGTTCGGCAGGCGATGAGCTACAACACCTCGCTCGCCACCTGGCTGGTGCTGACTTGCCTGAGCGGCTTTGCCATCATCATGCTGCCGCGGCAGTTCTACGTCACCATCGTCGAGAACCGCGGCGAGGCCGAACTGCGCACCGCGACATGGGTGTTTCCGCTCTACCTCGTGGCGATCAACCTGTTCGTACTGCCGATCGCCTTCGCCGGCCTTTCGCTGGTCGGCACCGGAACCAGCAGCGATCTCTACGTGCTGTCGCTGCCCCTGTTCAGCGGCCATGATTTGCTGGCGATGGCGGCTTTCATCGGCGGCCTGTCGGCGGCGACGGCGATGGTGATCGTCGAAAGCGTGGCGCTGTCGATCATGATCTCCAACGACCTCGTCATTCCGCTGTTCGTGCGCCGCCTGCTCAAGACCTCGACCTCCGAGACGGAGGACTGGTCGACGCTGATCCTCAATGTGCGGCGCGGGGCGATCTTCATCCTCTTGTTCATCGCCTTCCTCTATTATCGCGAGAGCACCGACAGCGCGCGGCTGTCGTCGATCGGCCTGATGTCGTTCGCGGCCATCGCGCAGTTCGCGCCCGCCCTGATCGGCGGGCTGATCTGGCGCGGCGCCAATGGCCGGGGTGCGGCACTCGGCATGATCGCTGGCATCCTCGTCTGGGGCTACACGCTGCTGTTTCCGTCGCTTGCCGCCCCTGATACCGGCATCATCGTGCACGGGCTGTTCGGCTTCGAGGCGCTGCGGCCGCAGGCATTGTTCGGCACCGTCGCCGAACCGCTGAACCACGGCGTGCTGTGGAGCCTGTCGATCAACGCGGTGTTCTTTGTGCTCGGTTCGCTGTCGCGCGCATCGGTGCCGCTGGAACGCATACAGGCGTCGATCTTCGTGCCGCGCGATGCCGGCCCGATGCCAAGCCTGCGCCGCTTCCGCACCGCCATCACCGTCAACGACCTGAAGGACACGATCGGGCGCTATCTCGGTGTCGAGCGCACCGAGCGCTCTTTCCAGTCGTTCGAAAAAACCAACGGAACCTCGCTGCACGGCAACGAGCAGGCGAGCATGGACGTCATCCGCTTCTCCGAGCAATTGCTGGCCAGCGCCGTCGGTTCCTCTTCGGCGCGGCTGATCCTGTCGCTGCTGTTTCGGCGCCACGACCGCGAATCCCGGGATGCTTTCCGCTTGCTCGACGACGCCACCGAGGCGCTGCAGCACAACCGCGACCTGCTTCAGATCGCGCTCGACCAGATGGAACAGGGCATCACCGTCTTCGATCGCGATTTCCGCCTGATCTGCTGGAACCGCCAGTACCGGGCGCTGTTCGACCTGCCCGATGAAATGGGCCAGGTCGGCGTCTCGCTCGACCGCATCCTGCGCCATCTCGCCGAGCGCGGCGACATCCCCGCCGATCAGCGTGTGGCCATGCTCAACCGGCTGACCAGTTTCGTCAGCCCGTGGCAGATGGAGCTGAAAACCTCGGGCCGCATCCTGGAACTGCGTTCCAACCCGATGCCGGACGGCGGCATCGTCGCCACCTATGCCGACATTTCCGGACGCGTCGAGCAGGACCTGGCACTGAAGCGGGCCAATGAATCGCTGGAGCAGCGCGTCAAGACCCGCACCATCGAGTTGACCCGGGTCAACGAGGAGCTGGCGCAGGCGCAGATGCTGGCCGAGGAGGCCAATCTCGGCAAGACGCGCTTCCTCGCCGCCGCCGGCCACGACATCCTGCAGCCGCTGAACGCTGCCCGGCTCTATTGCTCCTCGCTGATCGAGAAGGCCGGCAAAGGGCCTGCCGGCAAGGCGGCCGTCAACATCGAATCCTCGCTGGAATCGGTCGAGACGATTCTCGGCGCCGTGCTCGACATCTCCCGCCTCGACGCCGGCGCGATGAAGCCGGACGATACCGCCTTCAACCTCGACGGATTGCTGCGCCAGATCGGCAACGACTTCCGGCCGCTCGCCGCCGAAAAGAAGCTCGAGCTGACCATCATTCCGTCCTCGCTGACAGTGACGACGGACCGCAATCTGCTGCGCCGCCTGATCCAGAATCTCGTCTCCAACGCCATCAAATACACGCGCCACGGCCGCGTGCTGGTTGGCGTCAGGCGGCGCGGCGAACTGGCCGAGATCCAGGTGATCGATACCGGCATCGGCATCGCCGGCGACAAGCTGAACACCGTCTTTCGCGAATTCACCCGGCTCGACGAGGGCGCGCGCGAGGCCGAAGGCCTCGGTCTCGGCCTCTCCATCGTCGACCGCATCGCCCGGGTGCTGCGCCTGGAGATCCGGATCTTTTCCACCCCTGGCAAGGGCACGCGCTTCTCCGTCATCCTGCCCGTGGCGGCCGTGCAGGAGCCGCGGCGCGAGATCGAAACCAGGGCTCCTGCCCGCGCGACCGCTTCGCTGGCCGGGCTGCACGTGCTGTGCATCGACAACGACGCCCGCATCCTCGAAGGCATGCGGCTCCTGCTCGAAGGCTGGGGTTGCAACGTCGACACCGTGTCCGGCTCAAACGACCTCGACAGCGCCGCGATGCACCGCCCGGACATCGTCCTTGCCGACTATCATCTCGACGGCGAAACCGGTCTCGAACTCATCGTCAGGCTGCGCGCGATCCATGGCGATAACCTGCCGGCCGTGCTGGTCACCGCCGACCGCTCCAACGAGGTGCGCACGGCCGCGGGCGGGCTCGAGATTGCGGTGATCAACAAACCGCTCAAACCAGCGGTACTGCGCTCGATGATGGCCAGGGTGAGGCCGCTGGCACCGGCGGCCGAATAGCATCAAAGGCGCCCGGTCTCAGCCCTGGTGTCCGAGGGTGGGTCCTAGAGCATTTCACCGTTTCACCGAAACGGCGTTCTGCTCTAACTCTTTGTTTTAACGCAATTCTAGACGGAAAACCGCTTCACACTTCTCCTAGAATTGCTCTAGGCCAGGCCGTCGACCATCTGGGAACTGCGGAATCGAGGCCGTCCGGCATTGCCCGCCACAGGCGGACGATGCTCGCGAAAGGCCATTGCAAGCGTCCTCAGCGCCTCGCGGGACTTGGCGTCCGTCAGCGTCGAAAGCAGCACGATCTCGGAAGGCGGCAGCGCCGGCAGCCCGAATTTCCGGCTGACCTCGATGGTGCCGGATGGGGCGAGCCGGCAGGAAAATACCGAGGCTGCGAGGCCGGCCGAGACGGCCTCGGCAACGGCGAAGGAGCCGCAGCCGAGGAACACCTCCGTCCACGGTATTCCGACAGCGTCGAGCGCGCGGGTCGTGATGTTACGAATACCGCAGGATGGCGAGGATGCCGCCAGGCGCAGCGGCTCGTCGGCCCGGTGGACGAAGCCGGGCGCGGCGTACCAGCCGAAATGTTCGGGCGCCAGCACTTCACCATCGCGCCGGTCGTCCTCCCGACGGATGATCGCCGCGTCGATCTCACCGCGATCGAAAGCGTCCAGCAGGTCGCGCGAATCATCGAGCCGCACTTCGATGGTGAGCGCCGGGTCATGCGCATTGAGCCGCGCCAGCAATGTCGGGACTTCCGCGCCTCCGACATGGGTGGCGATGCCCAGTGTGAAGCGGCGGCGCACCGAAGACAGGCTGGCAATGGCGCGATCGTGTGCGGCGAGGAAGTCGCGTGCGGGCTGGAGAAACACCGCGCCCTGCGCCGACAAGCGAACCAGCCGAGGCGTGCGCTCGATCAATTTCTGGCCGACGCGCTCTTCCAGCCGCTTCAGCTTCACGCTGATCGCCCCTTGCGTGCTGCCAAGAGCCTCGGCCGCACGCGTAAAGCTCTGAAGATCGGCGATGGCGACGAATGTTTTCACAGCGTCTACGTCCAGCGTCATGTCAGCTATCCGCACTTGTTGTCTCTGAAATAGAGAACCATGCAATTCTAAAATGATCAAGCCTCGCCTACCCTGGGCCATACGCGCCGGGCGAGCTGAGATGGATTCGCCGATTGCCGCCAAATACGTTCGAAAGGTTGAACCATGCCCACTGTACCGACCCGCCGCGGCATCATCGTTCTGTTTGCCGCCTGCCTGGCGTGCCTGATGTTCGGCCTGGAGATTTCAAGCGTTCCCACGATCCTGCCGACACTGGAGCAGGTGCTGCACGCCGACTTCAAGCAACTGCAATGGGTGATGAACGCCTATACGATCGCGGTCACGACGGTGCTGATGGCGGTCGGCACGCTTGCCGATCGCTACGGACGCAAGCGTGTCTTTCTGGTCGCCATCGCCGCCTTCGGCCTGACGTCACTGATCTGCGGTCTCGCCGAAAGTGTCTCCACGCTCATCGTCGCCCGGTTTCTGCAGGGCCTGAGCGGCGGTGCGATGCTGATCTGCCAGCTTGCCGTGCTGTCGCATGAATTCCGGGAAGGGCGCGAACGCGCCGTCGCATGGGGCTGGTGGGGCGTCATCTTCGGCACCGGCCTCGGCTTCGGCCCCATCATCGGCGGCGGCATCGTCGCGGTCTCGAACTGGCAATGGGTATTTCTTGTCCACGTGCCGGTTGCGGCGCTGGCGTTCGCCCTCGCTCTGATGGGCGTTCACGAATCGAAGGATCCACAGGCGGGCAAGCTCGACATAGCAGGCATCCTGACGCTGTCGCCGTCGGTTTTCTGCCTCGTTTTCTACATCATCCAGGGGCCGGATCTGGGTTTCTCCAGCCCTGCCGCGCTGGCGATCCTCGCTATCTCGATAGTGAGCTTCATCGCCTTCCTCATTGCCGAGAAGGTCAGCCAGCGGCCGATGTTCGACTTCTCGGTCTTCCGGATCCGGCCTTTTTCCGGCGCCATCGTCGGCTCGGCCGCGATGAACCTCAGCTATTGGCCTTTCATGATCTACCTGCCGATCTGGTTCCACGCCGGGCTCGGCTATGACACTGTCTCCACCGGCCTTGCCCTGCTTGCCTACACGCTGCCGACGCTTGTGCTGCCGCCGTTGGCAGAGCGCTTTTCGCTGCGTTATCGGCCCGGCATCATCATTCCGGCGGGCCTCGTCATCATCGGCGTCGGGTTCATCCTGATGAAGTTCGGCAGCGCCGCCGCGCAACCGGACTGGCTGACGATGCTGCCCGGCTGCCTGATCGCGGGGATGGGTCTGGGGATAACCAACACACCTGTCACCAACACGACGACGGGTTCCGTTTCGAGCGATCGCGCCGGCATGGCCTCCGGCATCGACATGAGCGCGCGCATGGTTTCATTGGCGTTGAGCATCGCGGTGATGGGCTTCATCCTGGCCAGCGGTGTGCTGGCGCATTTGGGGCATGCGCTGCCCGACCTCGACGCTGCCCAATTGCGTCTTCTCGCCGAAGCTATCGCTGCTGGAAATCCCATCTCCGGGCTCGCCGGGACCGTCGCCCAGGATGCGCTGCGCAACGGCTTTGGCTGGGTCATGCTCTATGGCGGGATCGGCGTCTGGATCATGGCCGCCATCAGTTTCGCAAGCTTCAACGCCCGGCCGATGCGGCGGACGGAGGTTCAGTGCTCTGATTGAACTCTATTCTGATTGAACAGGCGCCCTGGCGATCAACTTGCCGGCTGCAGCGGGTCGCTGCCGATCTTGGACAGCAGGATCACCGCCTGCGTGCGGCTGTCGACGCCGAGCTTCTGCAGGATGGCCGAGACATGCGCCTTGATGGTAGCCTCGGAGACGCCGAGTTCATAGGCGATCTGCTTGTTGAGCAGGCCCTCGGCCAGCATGCCCAGCACCCGTGTCTGCTGCGGCGTCAAAGCCTGCAGCCGCTTGATAAGGTCCGATATTTCGGGATCGCGCTCCACGCCGAGATCGACGCCGGCTGGTGCGGCGATGTCGCCGGCAAGCACCGATTGCACCGCGCTGCGGATCTCCTCCATGCTGGCCGATTTGGAGATGAAGCCGGAAGCGCCGAGATCGAGCGCCCGCCGGATGGTCGCCGGATCGTCATGCGCCGACACCACGACCAGCGGCACCGCCGGATGGATGCCACGCAGCGAGACCAGGCCGGACAGGCCGCTGGCGCCCGGCATCGACAGGTCGAGCAGCACCAGATCGACGTCCTCGTTGGCCACGACCAGCGCCTTGGCGCTCTCGAAATCGCCGGCTTCATGGATGGCGGCGACATTGCCGATGCCGGCGAGTGCTTCGCGCAGCGCACCGCGAAACAGCGGGTGATCGTCGGCGATGACGAAAGAATAGCCTGCCGGCAAATGTCCCTCCCCAAATCCCCGATGATTTTTGGCTTTTCGGGTTCAATTGGACGATTATGAGGGGCTGCGCGCTGTTTTCAAGCGGCAAAGCCAGCGCGCCGCCTCCCGTGGTTGAAACGCTCAGGTCTTCTGCGAATTGGGCTGGGCGCCGTTGTCCTTGTCCATATCCCTGACGATGCCCATGAAGCCGCGAAGGAAGCGCTCCATGTAGCCCATCGTCTTGTTGAAATCCTCCTCGCTCGGCAGTTTCGATTCGAGGCGGGCGGAGAGCGAATTCTCGAGCTTGGTGACGCGCTCGTCCATCGCCTTCATCGAGGTCTGCAAGCGGTCGACCTCGTCCTGGAAAGCAGCGCGTTCGTCGGCCGCCATCTTGCAGACGAGCTGGCCCGAACGCTCCTCGCAAATCGACATGGCGCCGGTCTGCGTATCGATACGGACAAAGCCGTTATCGGACTTTTCCAGCCGGTAGCGGTCGGTTTCTTCCGAATAAGCTGAAGCCGCGATCAGCGAAACGAGCGCGGCGGGGATCAAGATGTGCTGCAGACGCATGTTGTCCTCCTTGGCCAAGGCCTCAGATATCGCATGTTTGCGCCGGAAATGGGGAAGACCCTTGGCGTGGCCTTTCCCGAATGGCTGGTTCGGAATCTTCTTGACGCAATTCCCAAGGGAAAGCGCTATGCGCTTTTCCCGGGAAAACCGTTTCACACTTTTCCTGGAACTGCTCTATAGCGCAACCATGTCTCAGATTATCTACAAGATAACCCCGCAAGCGCCATGGCGCGAGGCCGAAACACATGGCCGCTTCACCGGCGCGCCGATCGATGTCGCCGACGGCTTCATCCACTTCTCCACGGCAGCACAGGTCAGGGAAACGGCGGCAAAGCACTTTGCCGGCCAGACAGACCTTTTGCTGGTCGCCGTCGGCGGCGCCGGCTTGGGCGCTGCGCTGAGATACGAGGTCTCGCGCGGCGGCGAACTGTTTCCGCATCTCTACGACGTTCTGGACCTGAAAGCAGTGCTGTGGGTCCGACCACTGCCGCTTGGCGCCGATGGTGTGCACCAGTTCCCGGCACTGGAGGGGCAATGAGCGTGCTCGACCGGCTCGGCCAGAAGCTGCTGTTCGCCTTCGATCCGGAAACCGCGCATGGTATGTCGATTGCGGCGCTGCGATGCGGCGTTCCGGTTGGTGCGCCGGCGGTCCGCGATGACAGGCTGAAGATTACGGTCTGCGGCCTCGAGTTTCCGAACCCGCTCGGCATGGCAGCGGGCTACGACAAGAATGCCGAAGTGCCCGACGCGCTGATTGGCCTGGGCTTCGGCTTCACGGAGGTCGGTACCATCACGCCGCTGCCGCAAGCCGGTAACCCGAAGCCGCGTATTTTCCGGCTGACTGCCGATGATGCGGTGATCAACCGATTGGGCTTCAACAATGAAGGCCATGCAGCGGCCGAAAAGCGCCTTGCCGCACGTAAGGGCCGCTCCGGCATCGTCGGCGTCAACATCGGCGCCAACAAGGACAGCAGCGACCGCATCGGCGACTATGAGCGCGGTGTCGCCCGGTTTGCGCAATACGCCAGCTATCTCACCGTCAACATCTCCTCGCCCAACACGCCGGGCCTGCGCAACATGCAGGCGCGCGAGCAGCTCGGCGAACTCTTGTCGCGGGTCATGGCCGCGCGCGCCACGGGAACGGCGCAGCCGCCGGTGTTCCTGAAGATCGCGCCGGATCTGGTCGAGGCAGAGCTGGAGGACATCGCCGCCGAGGTCACCGAAAAGCAGGTGGACGGCGTCATCGTCTCCAACACCACCATTTCCCGACCGCCGCTGCGCAGCGGCGACACCAAGCACGAGACCGGGGGACTCTCCGGCAAGCCGCTGTTCGAGCGTTCGACCATCGTGCTGGCGAAGATGCGCAAATTACTCGGGCCGGAGCTTGCCATCATCGGCGTCGGCGGCGTCGATTCCGCCGATACGGCGCTGGACAAGATCCGTGCGGGCGCTGATCTGGTGCAGCTCTACACCGGCATGATCTATGCCGGGCCCTCGCTACCAGCCCGCGTTCTTTCCGGAATGATCCGTTTCGTCGAAAAGGAACGGTTGAAGTCGATTTGCGAGTTGCGCGACAGCCGCCTCGACTTCTGGGCGTCCAGGCAACTCTGAACCGCTCTCAGGAGCGTAGATTGCGACTGACGGCCCCGCTCGCAGATGGTGCCGCCGATGGCAGGCAACACTCCGAAGAGAAGCAACTGTGCGGTTCCGCCGATGCCAGAAACCGCGGAGAGAATGAACGCAGCGAGCAATCCCAGCGCCGCGCCCAAGACATATGGCAGGTAGCTTCGCATAAGCTTGCCCTGGAACAATTGGTGCATCAAGTCTGTTGGAAATCGACTGGAAGTGCAAGTGCATCCGACCGCACAGCATTGGCAACGAACCCGGGTTAACGAGCTGCTTCGGAGCCTCGCGGGCGCGTTGGCTGACGGAGCATCAAACGAAAAACCCGCCTGTGCGGCGGGTCACTGGCGCAAATCAGCACCATAAACAAATATGTACCATAGCTGAGGTCACCGAGTCAAGAAAAAATTCCTATCGCGAACAGGTGCCGTTCGGTGCCATGGACGACGCAGGGCCTTCCGGGGACACCGTCTAAAACGCCGTCCGCACCCTGAGCCTCAGGATTGTCAGCAGGCTGAAGCCTCGCACCAGCAGGAAGACGTGCAGCGCCGCCCACAGTCCATTGTTGCCGAAGGCGGGCGCAAGGGTCAGCAGCGCGGCGGCGAAAAACAGGAACGACAGCAGCATCATGTTGCGCATGTCGCGGGACCAGGTCGCGCCGATGAAGACGCCATCCATCTGGAACGCCAGCACACCGCTCAGCGCCGTGAATGCCGCCCACGGCAGGTAGATGTCGGCCACCGAACGGACGTCCTCCGATGTCGTCACGAGAGCGACCAGATTGGCGCCCCCAGACAGCATTACCAGCGTCGCGGCTCCCGCCAGTCCGAAACCCCAGAACAGCGTCAGCCGCACGGCCTGGCGGAACGGTGCGGCGGCACGTGCGCCGACGGCACGGCCCGCCAGCTGTTCGGCGGCGGTGGCAAAGCCGTCGAGGAAATAGCCGGCGACGAGGAAGAAGTTCATCAGCACGGCGTTGGCGGCCAGCGTCACCGTGCCGAACTGCGCGCCCTGGCGGGTGAACAATGCGAAGGCGGCGAGCAGCGAGAACGAGCGGATCATGATGTCGCGGTTGAGCGACAGCATGCGCAGGAAGGCGGCCATGTCGAGCAGGCGGTGGCGCGGCAAGGATGGGGCGGCCCGGAACCGGCGGATGACGATCGCCAGGCCGAGCAGCATGGCCAGGAACTCACCGGTGACGGTCGCCCAGGCAACGCCGGCGACACCCCAGCCAAGTTCCAACCCAAGCAGGAAGCAGAGCGCGATGTTGATGCCGTTCAGCACCAATTGCAGCATCAGCCCGAGCCCGCCCTCGCCGCGCCCCAGCACATAGCCGAGGATGGCGTAGTTGATCAGCGAGAACGGCGCCGCGAGCAGCCTGATCCTGATGTAGACGCCCATCGCCTCGCTGACGCGCGGTTCGGCGCCCATGAACTTTTGCCCGACGATGGCGACCAGCGGCGCAAGGGCAGCGAGCACGATGCCGGCGATAACCGCGATCAGCACGGCTCGCCAGAACACCGCCTGTTCCTCCAGGGCATCGCCACGCCCAAATGCCTGTGCGACAAGGCCAGTGGTGCCCGAGCGCAGGAAATTGAAAGAGGTGAAGACGACGTCGAAGATCAATGCGCCGGCCGCCAGGCCGCCAAGCAAGGCGGCATCGCCGAACTGTCCGACGACAGCCGTGTCGACCAGGCCGAGCATCGGCGTCGTCAGATAGGCAAGCGTCATCGGCACGGCGATGGCGAGCACGGAACGGTTGGTGACGACAAAGTATCTGGCGTCGGCTGGTGTTGCACCTTTGTCCAAGGATTGCTGCCTTGCTGATTGCGGCTTGATAGAACCGTCGATGTGCCCCATTTTCCGGCCACCGCGCAATCACCTATCCCTTGACGGCCAACCGAAATCCCGGTCTGGCGTGAGCCAGCCGGATACGATTTCATGCCTCTGCAGATCGTCCATCATCCCGACTACGACGCCGGCTTCGCCGTCAACCATCGCTTTCCGATGAGCAAATATCCCTTGCTGATGGAGGCGCTGCGTGCGCGCGGCCTCGCCGGCCCCGACGGGCTCAGCACCGCCGAACCGGCACCGGCGTCATGGCTGGAGCTTGCGCATGCGGCGGACTATGTCGACCAGGTCGTCAACTGCTGCGTGCCCGAGAAGATCGAGCGCGAGATCGGTTTTCCGATCGGACCCCGCGTCTCGCTGCGCGCGCAGCTTGCCACCGGCGGCACCGTGCTGGCGGCGCGGCTGGCCTTGCGCCACGGTATCGCCTGCAACACCGCCGGCGGCAGCCACCATGCACGGCGCGCGCAAGGCGCGGGATTCTGCACCTTCAACGATGTCGCCGTCGCCGCGCTGGTCCTGCTCGCCGAAGGCGCGGCACAAAACATCCTGGTCGTCGATCTCGACGTGCACCAGGGCGACGGCACGGCGGATATTCTCGCCGATGATCCGCGCGTGTTCACCTTTTCCATGCATGGCGACCGCAACTACCCCGTGCGCAAGATCGCCTCCGACCTCGATGTCGCGCTGCCCGACGGCACGGGTGACGTCGCTTACATGAAGAGGCTCGCCGCCATCCTGCCGGAACTGTCCGCCCAAGCCCATTGGGATATCGTGTTCTACAATGCCGGCGTCGACGTCCATGCTGAGGACCGGCTTGGCAGGCTGTCGTTATCGGATGACGGCCTGCGCGCCCGCGACGACATGGTGATCAGCCACTTTCGCACGCGGGGCGTTCCGGTGTGTGGCGTCATCGGGGGTGGCTATTCAACTGATGTGCCCGCACTCGCGGCGCGCCACGCCATCCTGTTCGAGGTCGCCGCGGGCTACGCCCGGTAGCACGATCTTGTCCAAAAACCGTGTGCCAGGGTTCGCTGACGCGGACCTGCGGTTCGAGCTCATGCTCTACTTCCGGTAGTTGGCGAGCCTCAACAGGATGAACGCCGGCACGACGATAGCCGCGCCCAGCAGGATATAGCCGAGGAAGCGGTCGATGGCGTGGAAGCCGAGATTCCACAGGTCCATGAAGAACTTCCGGATGCCATAGAGCACATCCATCGGCGACCAGCCGAAGGCATTCATGACCAGGCCGACGAGGAAAGACACCACCAGCAGTTTCAGGATCACCTTGAGCGGCGAGTCGCCAAGAAAGCGCGTCAATGCGGACAAGGCCCGTCTCCAGATTGAGGTACCCAGACTCGAGGGCGTCGGCTCAGACATACGCACTTGGCTTGCCCGCTTCAAGCCGGCAGTTTTGCGGGATGCAAAAGGCCTCAGCGAGCATGTGTGGCCCCCAAGCAGCGCCGAGACACCTGAAAGACAGCTGACCTACGGCCCGCGGCCGATCCCGCTGGCTTATCTGTTTTCTAACCAATTGCCGCTATTCCCAATCGAATAGCGGGAGCAAGGCTTTGGTGGAGACGGAGAAAAACACCGCGCGACGCGGCGTCATGCTGTCGGTGGTCATCCCATGCTACAACGAGCTGGATGGCGTGGCCGAACTGCATCGGCGGGTAACGGCCGCATGCCTTGAACAAGGCCCTTCCTACGAGATCGTCCTTGTCATCGATGGCGCGACCGACGGTACGCGCGAGGCCATTCTGCAGCTGGCCGAAAAGGACGACCATGTCGTCGCCATCGACCTTGCCCGCAATTACGGCCACCAGATCGCGTTGAGCGCCGGGCTCGAATTCTGCCGCGGCCAGCGCATTCTCATTCTCGATGCCGACCTGCAGGATCCGCCTGAACTGCTCGGCGCGATGATGACGAAGATGAACGAAGGCTTCGATGTGGTTTACGGCCAGAGGCTGACGCGCGATGGCGAAAGCTGGTTCAAGCTCGCCTCCGCGTCCATGTTCTATCGCTTGCTGCGCCGGATGGTCGACGTCGACATAGCCCCGAATACCGGTGATTTCCGGCTGATGAACCGTCGCGCGCTCGACCATCTGAACGCGATGCCAGAACGTTACAGGTTCATTCGCGGCATGGTGAGCTGGATCGGGCTGAGACAGGTGGCTTTCCCCTATGAGCGGCACCGCCGCTTTGCCGGCACCACCCACTATCCGCTGAAGAAAATGCTTCTTCTGGCGGTCGACGCGATGACCAGCTTCTCCATCGTACCCTTGCGGTTCGCCTCGCTGCTCGGAATGATGTTCGGGCTTCTGGGGCTGGTCGTGCTCGGCTACACCCTGTTCGAATGGTCGGTCGGAAACGTCTTGCCCGGCTGGACCAGCCTTGCCGCGATCATGCTGATCCTGGGCAGCGTCCAGCTCATGGTGCTTGGCATCTTCGGCGAGTATCTCGGGCGCATGTACATGGAGACGAAGCGGCGGCCGCTTTATTTCGTCAACGAGATCGTTTCGCGCAGCCAGGCAGCCGAGGACAAGGAGCTGCCCGTCCACCGCCTGCAAGAGATGGCAAAGAAGGCCGCACGTGCTTGAGACGGTGTTCTACCGATAGGCGCTGGCACACCAGGAACAGCATGCTGTCAAGTCTGCCATCCGATTTGTTGAGAATGTTGCGGTTTGGCGCCGTGGGGGTGCTCAATACCGCGCTAGGATATGCAACAATACTGGCTGGGCTTGCGCTGGGCCTTGGTGACATCGTTTCCAATGCAACAGGCTATGCTGCCGGCCTCATCCTTGGTTTCTTCCTCAATCGGCAATGGACCTTCAACAGAGAGGGGGGCTTTCGCCCCGGCACCGCCCAACGATATGTGATAATTTTTGTTGTCGCCTATGGCGCCAACCTGGCCATCGTGGTTGCCGCCGTTTCGGGAGGCATCCTCGAAAACCCATTCGTCCACTTGGCCGGAAACTGCCTTTACTCGATCATTTTTTACTTTGGTTCGGCCCGCTTTGTGTTCGTGGGAAATACGGATGGTAGCGCAGCGGCCATTCGGGCGACGTCAATGGACCACATTCCTTGATTGAGGTGCAATGCAATGGCTTTGGGGCATGATGTGAGCGAGATTCAATCGACTGTGCACGCCTTGCCGTCATTCGAGGATTCGCAGCGCATCCGGCTGATCTTCTGCCTGCTTGCGGCCTTGGCGATGGCGGGAGCACTGGCTGCCCAGGCCGCTTCCACCCTGCAGGATCCCGACAGCTGGTGGCAAATCAAGGTCGGGCTGGATTTCCTGGAAAACCGGACATTTCCGGCAGTCGACCCTTATTCCTACACTTTTGCCGGCCAGCCGTGGATTGCCAAGGAATGGCTGGGGCAGGTCCTGCTGGCTCTTGGCTACCGGGCAGGAGGCTGGAACGGGGTGGTCACGCTGATCATCGCCTCGATCTCCCTGACGGTGCTCCTGATGGGGTGGTTTCTCAGCACATGGCTGAAGCCGATGCTGGCGATTACGCTGGCCTTCGCCGCAGTGTTCCTGATCAATCCGATTTTCACCTCGCGTCCGCATGTCTTCACGTTCCCGATCATCGTCATCTGGACGGAGATGCTCTTTCGTGCGGCACGGGAAGAGCGGGCGCCGCCATGGTGGCTGCTTGTGCTGGTTGTGTTGTGGGCGAACCTGCACGCCACCTTCACCTTGAGCTTCGTCATCGCGGCTTTCGCCGGTCTCGATCTGCTGGAGCGCACAGGCCTGTCGAAACCTGCCCTCGTGGCGAAATGGATCGCATTCGGGCTGCTTTGCCCGCTGGTCAGCCTGATCCACCCCTATGGCGTCCAGGCCATACTGGCGACCCTGACCGTGGCCTATGGCAATGAGGCCGTGCCGCTGATCATGGAATGGAAACCCTTCAGTCAGCCGGATGGCCCCGTCCAGGAAGCTGCGATTCTGCTGGCGCTTTTCGGGCTTCTGGTGTCACGGCTGCGAATTGGCTGGGCCAAGGCGTTGTTCGTCGTCTTCACCTTGCATGTCTATCTCGCCCATGTGCGTTTCATGTATCTGTTCTTCCTGCTGGTTCCCCTGATGATCGCGGTCGAGGTCGCACAGCAATATCCCTCGCTTTCGGCCACCACATGGCTGGCCGAAAAGCGCGACGGACTGGAAAATTTCCTCGCCAGGCGGTTCTATGCGATCTGCGGCGCGGCAGCCGTCTTGCTGATCGGCGCGGTCGCCGTGCTCGGCAGTGCCTATCAGGTCGCGCCAAGCCCGAAGACGTCGGCCAGCGGAGCGCTGGCATTCGCCGAAAGCCATCATCTATCCGGCAACGTGCTGAATTCCTACAATTTCGGCGGCACGCTGATTTTCCACGGGTTCAAGACCTATATCGACGGAAGGACGGACCAACTGTTCCTGGGCGGTTTTACAAAGAACGACAACGAGACAGGACAAAGCGGCGGCAGGCCACTCCTCGAAGCCCGCCTGAAGAAATACGCAATAGGCTGGGCGCTGCTGTCGGCCGACGACAGCCGCATTCCCTTCTTCGACCAGTTGGGCTGGAAACGGGCCTACTCGGACGACTACGCGGTAATCTATCTGCCCGGCGTCTAATCCTGGTGCGTTCCTGGCGGATTTCGCGACAGCCAATATATGCCTTGACACCCATGTTGCAGCGCAGCAAAATTGCTGCCTGAGGGTAAGCCTGTGAGATCGACGAGCCGGGATTTTCAGCACGACCGAAGGCATCGCCGCATGAGCGTGTCGGGTGCGGCCGCACGGATCCTGGTGGTCGCGCGCGAGCCGGCCGGATGAACTACCGGCGCGACATCGACGGCCTGCGGGCCGTTGCGGTGCTGCCCGTCGTGCTCTTCCATTTCGGCGTGTCCGCCATTCCTGGCGGCTTCACCGGTGTCGACATCTTCTTCGTCATATCGGGCTATCTGATCAGCGGCAGCCTGCTCGATGATCTTGAGCGGGGCCAATTCTCGATCGGCCGCTTCTACTGGCGCCGCGCACGGCGCATCCTGCCGGCGCTGACCTTCGTCATCCTGCTCGCGAGCATTGCCGCCTGGTTCATCCTTCTGCCTTCGGATCTCCACGAATTCAGCCTTAGCGTGATCGCCGCCTCGACCTTCTGGTCGAACGTCTATTTCTGGAAAACGACGAACTATTTCTCCATCGACGCCGAACTGCGGCCGCTCCTGCACACATGGTCGCTTTCGGTGGAAGAGCAGTATTATATCTTCGCGCCGATCCTCCTTTATCTGATCTACCGATACGTCTCGAAGCGCTGGCTGACGGTACTTCTGCCGATGGCCATCGGCAGCTTTGCCCTGGCAGTCATAGCAACCTCGCTGGCACCGACGGCAGGGTTCTATCTCTTGCCGACGCGCATATGGGAGCTGGCGCTGGGCGCCATGCTGATGTTGCGGAAGCCTCCGGTCCTAGCCAGTCGGCTGGCGGCGGACCTGATCGGCCTCGCCGGCTTTGCCCTGATTGCATTTGGCTTTGTGATGATTTCGGACAGCGATCCGTTCCCCGGCTACAACGCCCTATTCCCCTGCATCGGAACAGCTTTGCTGATCTATGCTGGCCAGGATAGCGCCGACAGGCCGGCATCTGTCGCCACTCGCGTGCTTCGGTTGGCGCCGCTGGTCTGGGTCGGCCTCATTTCCTATTCGCTTTACCTCGTCCACTGGCCGATCAACTCGTTCGTCCATTATCTCTCCCTGAAGACTGTCGGTGTGCCAACGATTATCGCGATGACGGCGGCCAGTTTCGCCTTGGCGGCATTCTCCTGGAAATATGTCGAGCAACCCTTCCGCCACAAAGGAGCCTATACTGCCCCGCTGCCTATCTTCGCCTTTTCGGCGACGGCAATCGCGCTGCTGTGCGCCGGTGGTTTGGCCGGCGCACTGGGCAACGGTTTCCCGCAACGGTTTCCGGATTTCTCGACCGAACGTATCCCGGTCGGCGACTGGCGCAACGGCATCTGTTTCAACGAAAACGGGACCCGCATCGAAGACTGGAACCTTGCCGACTGCACCCGTACAACGGGCTTTGCCACCAATGTGCTGCTGTGGGGCGATTCTTTCGCTGCCCATTATGTTCCGGGACTTGAGCCCAACGCCCAGAAAATCCAGGCCAATGTCATCCAATACACCTATGCCGGCTGTCCGCCCGACCTGACCTATTTTTCCTATGCTCGGCCCGCCTGCACCCGCTTCAACGAACGGGCCTTGTCGATCATTCGCGACGCCAACATCCAGGCGGTGATCTTGAGCGGCCGATGGACCGACTACCAGGCCAGGGGCTTCGACGGCCTGCAGAAGACGATCGATCGGCTTCGCGAGATGGGGGTCAAGGTCTATACCGTCGGCCAGTCTCCGGAATTCATCGCCGACGTCCAGAAGATCGCTTTCTTGGTGAAACGGGAGCATGCCGGAACCACATCCTGGCCGATGGCTATGGATCCGGACATCAACTCACGGGTTCTGCCGTTCACCAAAGGGGCCGATTTCATAGATCCGCTGACGTATCTGTGCGACTCGGCCGGTTGTTCATACGCCGATGCCACGACCAATGAATTTCTCTACTTCGACTATGGCCACTTCTCTTCCGCCGGCGCGACGCTGGCCATCTCGAAATACTGGCCAAGCTTCGCCCCCGGCAATAAGGTCGCGGAGGCAAAACGGCAATTCACGGCCGCGGGCGCGCCGTGATCCGCAGCACGACCGTCGTGAGAACAGACCGCTTTGCGATTGCCCGAAGCCGGGCCGTCATGGTAACGAGGGCGCACGCGGGTATGATGTAATGGTAGCTTGTCAGCTTCCCAAGCTGAACGCGAGGGTTCGATTCCCTCTACCCGCTCCAGTCTAAGGCGTCAGAACCATTTCAGCGCCTGCCTGTTCGTCGAACACAACCGAGCAGCCTCGCGCAAGCGCCACCGTTGCGAGGGCGTTTGCCGCCACGTCATCCGATGAAACGAAATCGCCGGTCAACACCCGCAATTCTTCCACGCCTTCAGCCATGGAAACGAAATTCCCGACCGATCGATCGTGCTTGCAGGCCTCGATCACGCAAAGCAGATCGATGATTTCGAAGCTGCGCATGTTCAGCCTCCAGAAGAAATCGTCCCTTGCAAGATCATGAACGCATCGGCGGGAAACAATGTTCCCAGTTCGCTTTCGCTAGAGCAATTGCAGGAAGAGTGTGAAACGGCTTTCCGTCCGGAATTGCGTCAAAACGAGGAGTTAGAGCGGGTCGCCGTTTCCGTGAAACGGTGAACTGCTCTAGCCTCGGCCTGGCGGTGCTTTCGCCGGGCAACCTTACCCGAGCGAGCCATCATCCCACTTCTCTCAGAATGAAGTCGTGCAGCATCTTGGCGGCCGGCGACAGCGCGCGATTCCTGACCGTGATCAGGCTGTAGGGCCTGACCTCGATGTCGAATTCGGTCTGGACGACGTCGATGGCGCCGGCCAGCCCGTCAGGGTTCTGGATGAATTTCGCCACCTGGACAGAGACCGGTGCGATGGCATCGGATTGCGCGACCATGACCAGGGTCAGGAGCAGCGAACTGGTGTTCAGGATACGATCCGGCAAAGCGATGTTGCGGTTGAGGAAGTTGCTCTCCATGGCCTGGCGCAAGGGCGAGCCGCCAGACTGGAAAACCCAGTCATAGGCGGCGGTCTCTTCCAGCCGCACCGCCTCGCCCTTGGTGAGCGGATGGCCCCGGCGCACGATCAGGCAGGCCTTCTCGACGCCGATGACGCGCGACTCGAACAGCCGCGGATTGAGATCGTCCGGTATGCGCGCGATGATGAAATCATGACGCGTGGCGATCAGCTCGCGTGCCAGCACATTGGAGGTCTCGACCTGCATGGTGATCTCGATGCGCGGATAGATGCGGCGGATCTCACGAATTGCCGGCACCGCCAGCTCGATAGCCGGCGCGGTCACGGCACCCAGGAAAACCGAACCACCCTTGCCCGCCTTGAGCTCGGAAATCTCGCGGTCCACCTCGCGCATCTCCAGCAGGATCGAGCGCGCGCGCCTGGCCAAAGCCTTGCCGTATGGCGTCAAGGTGATACCGCGCGGCAGCCTCTCGCACAGCTTGACCTCCAGCACCGCCTCCATCTCCGCGATCATGCGCGAGGCCGCCGGCTGCGAAATGTTCAGAACCTGGGCTGCCGCGCTGACTCGGCTGTGGTCGTCGAGCGCGACGATCATGCGCATGTGACGCAGACTGAGACCGCTGCGCAGCAGGGTTTCGCCATCGCCCGGTGCTTCTCTGTAACCACTTGAAGTTGTTGTCAGATTCCCGGGCCGCGCCATCGCTTTTCCCTGCCTTCTGCTCGTGCAAGGTCGACCTTGGAGTCAGCCCGTCACGTCCCAATACATATACCAACCATGATATAGCAACCATCAAAGATCGCATTTGACAGTTATGGCAAAGACCCACACCCTCCGCGCGTTCCAAGACGTGACGGTCGCTGACGAGAAAAATCGTATCGATTGAATCAGCGTCTCGGGGCCATGGGAGGATACCGGAGATCGATATGACGGCAGCAGTGCCTTGGCGCTTCTGCACGATTGCGCGGCCCGCGACCCCCGGGGTGCCGCGTCCATCAAACAGGGAGAGTTGAAGTGAAAATCATCAAGACACTGGCCGCCGTCGCGGCCCTTGGCATCGCTGCCATGACCTACTCGGCGCACGCAGCCGACAAGGGTCTCGTCGGCGTGCTGATGCCGACCAAGACCTCGCAGCGCTGGATCAACGACGGCGATGCCGTTAAGTCCCAGCTCGAGGCTCTCGGCTACACCGTCGACCTGCAATACGCGCAGGACGACATCCCCAACCAGCTCAGCCAGCTGGAAAACGAAATCACCAAAGGCCCGAAGGCGCTGATCATCGCTTCGATCGACGGCACCACCCTGTCGGATGCTCTGCAGAAGGCCGCTGACGCGGGCGTCGTCGTCGTCGCCTATGACCGCCTGATCAAGAAGACCGCCAATGTCGACTACTACACCACCTTCGACAATTTCGGCGTCGGCGTGATCCAGGCGAATTCGCTGGTCAAGGGCCTCAAGGAGCGTTTCCCGAACACCAAGCCGTGGAACGTCGAACTGTTCGGCGGCTCGCCCGACGACAACAACGCCTTCTTCTTCTACAATGGCGCCATCTCCGTCCTGCAGCCGCTGATCGACGACGGCTCGATCAAGATCAAGTCCGGCCAGACCGGCATGGACAAGGTCGGCACGCTGCGTTGGCTCGCCGCCACCGCCCAGGCGCGCATGGACAATCTGCTGTCGGCCAACTATTCGGACGGCAGCCGCGTCGATGGCGTTCTGTCGCCCTATGACGGCCTGTCGCGCGGCATCACCGCCTCGCTGCGCGCCGTCGGCTACGGCACCGAGGCTCAGCCGTGGCCTGTTGTGACCGGCCAGGACGCCGAGACCGCTTCGGTCAAGCTGATCATCTCGGGCGAGCAGTACTCGACCGTGTTCAAGGACACCCGCGAACTGGCCAAGGCCACCGTCGAACTCGTCGACAAGGTGCTCTCGGGCGGCAAGCCGGACGGCCTCGATGAAAAGACCTACAACAACGACGTCAAGGTCGTTCCCTCGATCCTGTTGACGCCGCATGAGGTCGACAAGTCGAACTACCAGGCGCTGGTCGTCGACTCCGGCTACATCAAGGCCGACGAACTGAAGTAATCCCGGTTACAAAGTCAGGGGGTCCTGCGCAACGCAGGGCCCCTTTTCGTTCACCAGCGAGCCCGGTATTGTCACCGACCTCGCCGGCAATGTTTGCCGAGCTCTCAAGGAGCGGTAGTCCCCATGGCCCCGACGATTTTGGAGATGCGCGACATCACCAAGACGTTCCCTGGCGTGAAGGCGCTGTCGAACGTCAATCTCAGCGTCGAGGAAGGCGAAATCCATGCCGTGGTCGGCGAAAACGGCGCCGGCAAATCGACGCTGATGAAGGTGCTGTCGGGCGTCTATCCCACAGGCACCTATGACGGCCAGATCATCTTCCAAGGCCAGGAATGCCAGTTCAAAGGCATCCATGACAGCGAACACAAGGGCATCGTCATCATCCACCAGGAGCTTGCGCTGGTGCCGATGCTGTCGATCGCGGAAAACATCTTCCTCGGCAACGAACACGCCAAATTCGGCGTCATCGACTGGGATGCCAACGAGGCGCGCACCAGCGCGCTGTTGAAGAAGGTGGGCCTCAAGGAGGACCCCAAGACGCTGATCACCAATATCGGCGTCGGCAAGCAGCAGCTGGTCGAAATCGCCAAGGCGCTGAGCAAGGAAGTCAAGCTGCTGATTCTGGACGAGCCGACGGCTTCGCTGAGCGAGAAGGACAGCCAGGCGCTGCTCGACCTTCTGCTCGAGTTCAAGCGGCAAGGCATGACCTCGATCCTGATCTCGCACAAGCTCAACGAGGTGAACCGGGTCGCCGACAAGGTGACGGTGATCCGTGACGGGCGCACCATCGAGACGCTGGCCAAGAAGGACATCTCGGAAGACCGCATCATCACTTCGATGGTTGGCCGCTCACTCGACGACCGCTATCCGCCGCGCGAGCCTGATATCGGCGAGGTCGTGTTCGAAGTGAAGAACTGGTCGGTCTATCACCCGATCCATGCCGAGCGGCAGGTGATCAAGGGCATCGACATCAACGTGCGCAAGGGCGAAGTGGTGGGCATTGCCGGGCTGATGGGCGCTGGCCGCACCGAATTCGCCATGAGCCTGTTCGGCCGCTCCTACGGCCGCCGCATCTCCGGCGAGGTGCTGCTCAAGGGCAAGCCGGTCGACGTATCCTCCGTGAGCAAGGCGGTCCAGCACGGCATCGCCTACGTCACCGAGGATCGCAAGACTTACGGTCTCAATCTCATCGACCACATCAAGCACAACATCACGCTGGCCAATCTTGGCGGCGTGTCGCGCCACAGCGTGATCGACGACATGCGCGAACTCGCCGTTGCCAACGATTATCGCAAGAAGACCAATATCCGCGCGTCCAGCGTCTATCAGATGACCGGCAATCTCTCCGGCGGCAACCAGCAGAAGGTGGTGCTGTCGAAATGGCTGTTCGCCGACCCGGACGTGCTGATCCTCGACGAGCCGACACGCGGCATCGATGTCGGCGCCAAGTACGAAATCTACACGATCATCGCGCGGCTCGCCTCGGAGGGTAAGGCGATCGTGGTCATCTCGTCGGAAATGCCGGAATTGCTCGGCATCACCGACCGCATCTACGTCATGAACGAAGGGCGCATCGTGGGCGAAATGCCCGCCGCGGAAGCAAGCCAGGAAAAAATAATGCGCGCCATCGTTCGTGGAGAAGGAAAAGCAGCATGAGCACCGAAAGCGCCCCCGCCCCGCAGGGCAAAGTCGCCGAAGACGTGCAGCAGGGTCCACGCATCGCCGTCTCGGCGCTGGCGACGAACCTGCGCGAGTACGGCCTGATCCTGGCGCTTATCGCCATCATGGTGTTCTTCCAGGTCACCACGAACGGAACGCTGTTCAAGCCGGTGAACCTGAGCAATCTGGTGCAGCAGAACTCGTTCATCATCGTGATGGCGCTGGGCATGCTGCTGGTGATCGTCTCCGGCCATATCGACCTCAGCGTCGGATCGGTCGCCGGTTTCATCGGCGCGCTGGCGGCGATGATGATGGTCATCTGGCCGCTCGGCCCGTTCAGCAATCCGCTGGTGGTGTCGATCATCTGCCTGATCGTGGGCGGCGCGATCGGCGCCGCGCAAGGTTACTGGATCGCCTATCACCGAATACCGAGCTTCATCGTCACGCTGGCCGGCATGCTGATCTTCCGCGGCATCTGCCAAGCCCTGCTGGGCGGCGGCTCCTCGGTGGGGCCGCTACCCGATGGCTTCAAGGCGCTCAGCTCCGGCTTCATTCCGGATGTCATCGGGCCACTGACGCTGATCCCGCCGACGGTGAACGCGGCCGGCAAGACCATCATGGGCAGCGGCCTGACGCTGCACATGACGACGATCGTGCTGGGCCTGATCGCTGTGCTGGCCTACGCCTATTTCGGGGTGAGGACGCGCCGCAAGCGCGAACGCCATGGCTATGAGGCCGAGCCCTTTGCCCTGTTCGTCGTCAAGACGCTGGTCGGCAGCGCGCTGGCGCTGTTCCTGGTCTACCAGTTCGCCAGCTACAGGGGCCTGCCGGTGGTGCTGCTCGTCATGGGCGTGCTGATCTCGCTGTTCGTCTTCGTCACCAAGCGCATGACCATCGGCCGCCGTATCTACGCCATGGGCGGCAATTCCAAGGCCGCGCAGCTGTCGGGCATCAACACCGAGCGGCTGACGCTGATGGTGTTCATCAATATGGGCGTGCTGTCGGCGCTCGGCGGCCTGATCATCGCGGCGCGACTGGGACAGGCGGTGCCGGCCGCGGGCCTCGGCAGCGAGCTCGACGTCATCGCCGCCGTCTTCATCGGCGGCGCCTCGGCCATGGGCGGCGTCGGTCAGGTCATCGGTGCGGTCGTTGGCGGCTTCATCATGGGCGTGATGAACAACGGCATGTCGATCATGGGCGTCAATGTCGACTGGCAGCAGGTGGTCAAAGGCCTGGTGCTGCTCGGTGCCGTGATCTTCGACGTCTACAACAAGAACAAGGCCTGAACGGGCTTAAGAGCAATTCCAAGGAAAAGTGTGAAACGGTTTTCCGCCTGGAATTGCACCAAGACAATGAGTTAGAGCGGTTCGCCGTTTCCGTGAGACGGTGAACTGCTCTAGTCGAGGCAAGCAGGAGGCATACGATCGCGGCGCTGCCGGCAACCCGGTAACAGAAGTCCCTGAGGGACCAGGCCCGCGAGCGCAATCCGAACTGAGAATTTAAACCGTGGCATGGACGAGGTCCCGGCCGCGCCGAGCAAGGTCTGCCGTTTTGGCAGCCCTGCCAGGCAAATGAGAGAGGATTCATCATGCTGATCTCCCAGATCCTTGACGACGCCGAGACCATCCGCGTCGTTGCCCGCAATAGCGGCAAGACCCGGATCATCAATGGCGCCCGCAGCGTCTATTCGCTGGCGATGGAGGCCGCCCGCACCGGCGTCGGCCTCGTCGCGCTGATCGAACGCAAAGGACTTGGCGAGACGGTCGATCTCGAGGCCGCTTACAAGAAGGGGCGGCTGCTGTCGCCGATCAATCACCCCGATCCGGCGCATCTGCACCTGACCGGCACCGGGCTGACGCATCTCGGCTCGGCGGCGACGCGCGATTCCATGCACAAGAAGCTGAGCGCCGACGGCGAGGAGCAGCTCACAGATTCCATGAAGATGTTCCGCATGGGGCTGGAGGGCGGCAAGCCGGCGAAAGGCCAGATCGGCGTGCAGCCGGAATGGTTCTACAAGGGCAATGGCACGATGGCGGTGGCGCCAGGTGCCGCACTCCTGTCACCGGCCTTTGCCAAGGACGCCGGCGAAGAGCCCGAGGTGGCCGGCATCTATGTCATAGGCGATGACGGCGCACCTTTCCGCGTCGGCTTCACGCTGTCGAACGAGTTTTCCGACCACGTCACCGAGCGCGTGAACTATCTGTTCCTCGCCCATTCCAAGCTGCGCAACGCCTCGTTCGGTCCGGAAATCCTGATCGGCGACCTGCCGCCCGATATCCGCGGCACCTCGCGCATCGTGCGCGACAGCGAGGTGCTGTGGGAAAAGCCGTTCCTGTCCGGTGAAGCGAACATGTCGCACACCATCGCCAATCTCGAGCATCACCATTTCAAATACGCGGCCTTCCGCCAGCCGGGCGACGTGCATGTGCATATGTTTGGTACGGCGACGCTGTCCTTCGCCGACGGCATCAAGACCGAGGCCGGCGATGTGTTCGAGATCGAGGCCGGGGACTTCGGCCTGCCGCTGCGCAACCCGCTGGAGATCGAGCTGCCCGTGAAGGTGGCTGTGAAGGCGCTTTGAAAGGGTGATCTCCCCCTCGTGGGGGAGATGTCGCCGAAGGCGACAGAGGGGGTCGTCGCGCGTGGAGCGCCACCTCCATCTGTCGCAAGAAGGTTGCATCCGGTCGAACCGACCCCCTCTGGCCTGCCGGCCATCTCCCCCTCAAGGGGGGAGATTGCTGCTTCAATAGATATCGAAGTCGAAATACTTGGCCTGGATCTTCTTGTAGGTGCCGTCGGCGACGATCGCGTCGATGGCCGCGTTGAGCTTGTCGCGCAGGGCCGTGTCTTCCAGGCGCACGGCAATGCCGGCTTGCGTCTCCGTACCCTTGACGTCTCCAATCATCTTGCAGCAGCCTTCGCTCGCCTTCTTCATCCAGTCCACCAGCACGAACTTGTCCGAAATGACCGCGTCGAGGCGGCCATTCTGCAGATCGGTGATCGCCTCTTCCTGGGTGGGATAGAGTTTGGCCTCCGCGCCGGCCTTGCCATATTCATTCTGGGCATAGTCGGCCTGCGTGGTCGAAGCCTGGGCGCCGACCGTCTTGCCGGCAAGGGCCGCCGGTTCGGTCGAGGTCAGGTCGCTGTCCTTCGGCGCCACCAGAGCGAGCGGTGTCGTATAATATTTGTTGGTGAAGGCGACCTGCTTCTTGCGCTCCTCGGTGATGCTCATCGAGGCGATGATGGCGTCGAATTTCTTCGCCTGCAAAGCGGGAATGATGCCGTCCCAGTCCTGCGTGACGATCTCGCATTCGACCTTCATCTGCGCGCACAGCGCATTGGCGATGTCGATGTCGAAGCCTTCGACCTTGCCGTCAGCGGTAATGGTGTTGAACGGCGGATAGGCGCCCTCGGTGCCGATCTTGATTTTCTCCTGCGCCTGCGAAAGCGAGCCGGCCGCCATCACCAGCATGGCAGCGCCTGCCGCCGATATGATCCATTTCGAAATCTGCATTTTCTTGGTTCCCCTTGAACGCCGGCATCTTGACGACCAGCAAGGCAGCCAAGCATGGCGAGCCGGTACAGGCAAGTATTTTGCCTGACGGCGGCGCTCAGCGCGCGGCGCGGAAATGCTTGGACAGCTTCAGGCCCTGCGCCTGGTAGTTGGAGCCGAGATCGGTGCCGTAGAGCGCCTGCGGCCGCTTCAGCATGTGCTCGTAGACCAGCCGGCCGACGATCTGGCCATGGTCGAGGATGAACGGCACTTCGTGGCTGCGCACTTCCAGCACCGCCCGGCTGCCGGTACCACCGGACGCGGAGTGGCCGAAGCCCGGATCGAAGAAGCCGGCATAGTGGACGCGGAATTCGCCGACCAGCGGATCGAAGGGCGTCATCTCGGCGGCGTAGAGCGGTGGCACGTGCACCGCCTCCTGGCTGACGAGGATGTAGAACTCGTCGGGATCGAGCACCAGTTCCCCGGCGCCGCTCTTGTGGATCGGCTCCCAGAAGTCGACGACTTCCTGGGCCCCGCGCTTGTCGACATCGACGAGGCCGGTGTGATGCTTGCCGCGGTAGCCGACCAGCCCGTTCTGATCGCCGTTGAGGTCGATCGACAGCGCGATGCCGCCGCCGGAAATGTTCGGCGGCTCGGTGGCGACCAGCGTCTGCGCGCGATGCAGCTCGTGCAGCTCGGCTTCCGAGAGCAGCGCATTGCCGGTGCGGAAGCGTATCTGCGACAGGCGCGAGCCGGTGCGCACGACGATTGGGAAGGTGCGGGGGCTGACTTCCAGAAAGAGCGGGCCATGATAGCCGGCAGCGATCTTGTCGAACTCGTGGCCGCGATCGGTCATGACCCGGGTAAAGATGTCGAGCCGCCCGGTCGAGCTCTTCGGATTGGCCGAGGCCGAAATGTCCGCCGGCAGCGCCAGGCTTTCAAGCAAGGGCACGATATAGACGCAGCCGGTCTCCAGCACCGCGCCCTCGGCAAGATTGATCTCGTGCAGCTGCAGCCGGTCGAGTTTTTCCGAGACCTTGTGGTTGGGGCCGGGCAGGAAGGAGGCCCGCACCCGCCAGGCCTTGTCGCCGAGCCTGAGATCAAGGCTGGCCGGCTGGATCTGGTCGGCGTCGAGCGCACGCGCCGACTTCAGCGCGCCGGACTGGAACAGCGCCGATATGTCCTGATCGGGAAGAATGCCTGTCTGCCGCAAGGCTCTGCTCCTAGAGTGCAGGCTTTTGCGGAACCTGCTGGTACAAACCTCTTAATGAAGCCGGCAATTGACGCAAGCGTGGCACGGGTCTAAAGGGTCATTATCCCGTGGTGATTTGGCCGGTCGGCTTGCAGCCACGTTAAACAAGTCGCTAAAGGACCGTCGGGCCGCAAGGCCGTATGGACCGGTTGCGACTTTCGCGGCCGGTTTTTTTGTGTCTGGAAGAAAAGTGATGAGCACCAACAAGCGCAACTGGAAGCCTCAGACGGCACTCGTGCACAGCGGAACGCTGCGTTCCGGTTTCGGCGAAACGTCGGAAGCGATTTATCTCACCCAGGGCTACGTCTACGAAACGGCGCAGGCCGCCGAAGCCCGTTTCAAGGGCGAGGAGCCGGGCTTCATCTATTCGCGCTACGCCAATCCGACCGTCGACATGTTCGAAAAGCGCATGTGCGCGCTGGAAGGTGCGGAGGACGCCCGCGCCACCGCCTCCGGTATGGCGGCGGTGACGGCCGCCCTTCTGTGCAGCGCCAAGGCCGGTGACCATATCGTGGCGGCGCGCGCCCTGTTCGGCTCCTGCCGCTGGGTGGTCGAGACGCTGGCGCCGAAATACGGCATCGAGGCGACGCTGGTCGACGGCACCGACATCGCCAACTGGGAAAAAGCGGTGAAGCCGAACACCAAGCTGTTCTTCCTGGAAAGCCCGACCAACCCGACGCTGGAAGTGGTCGACATCGCCGCTGTCGCTTCGCTTGCCAATTCGATCGGCGCAAGGCTGATCGTCGACAATGTCTTCGCCACGCCCTTGCAGCAGAAGCCCTTGCAGCTCGGTGCCCATATCGTCGTCTATTCGGCGACCAAGCACATTGACGGCCAGGGGCGCTGTCTCGGCGGGGTGATCCTGTCGGACAAGAAGTGGATCGACGAGAACCTGCACGACTATTTCCGCCATACCGGTCCAAGCCTGTCGCCCTTCAACGCCTGGACGCTGCTGAAGGGCCTGGAGACGCTGCCGCTGCGCGTGCGCCAGCAGACGGAAAGTGCCGGCCGGATCGCGGATTTCCTGGCCGACCGGCCGGAGATCGCCCGCGTCATCTATCCCGGGCGCGCCGACCATCCGCAGGCCGACATCGTCAAGAAGCAGATGTCGGGCGGCTCGACGCTGATCTGCCTGGACGTCAAGGGCGGCAAGCAGGCGGCCTTCGCCTTGCAGAACGCGCTCGACATCGTCTTGATCTCCAACAATCTCGGTGACGCCAAGAGCCTGATCACGCATCCGGCGACGACGACGCACAAGAATCTGAGCGACGAGGCGCGCGCCGAACTCGGCATCGGGCCGGGCACGCTCAGGCTGTCGGTCGGGCTGGAAGACACCGACGATCTGCTTGAGGACATCGCGCAGGCGCTGAAGGCCAGGTAGGGCCTTCAGGCGCCGGACGGCGTCTCTTCCAGCGCGGCCGTCTTGGTGCCGATGGTCATCGCGTTGCCGCGCCAGTCGACGGCGCCGCCGAGCCAGCCGCGCGCCCACATCGCCGGAAGGATCAGGTCGCGCGCCATGATCGCCGTGACCATGCGTGGCGACAGGTACCAGCCCTTGGACCAGGCCAGGGCGCACTCCGGAAGGTAGAAGGCCACCAGTACGGCAATGGCGGTTGCCCAGAGGCTGAAGCCGGCACTGGCCGCGGCAATCAGCGCAAGCACCAGAGGCACCACGGCGCCGGTCAGGATTTCGGGTGCGAAGAACAGCGGGAAAGTGACGCGGCGCAGGCGCGCCCAACGGGCCTGACGCGACCAGATCTCGTCAAACGAGCGCCGGCCAAGCGGCTGCTCGAAGGGGGCGGCGACGAGATTGACGCGCAGGCCGAGACTGTTCACCAGCTTGGTCGCGGCGGCGTCCTCGGCGATCTCGGCGGCCAGCGCGCGGATGCCGCCATTGGCGTCGAGCATCGGCTTGTTCCAGAGCATGCTCTTGCCCTGGGCAAAGCCAAGGCCGAGCGCCTCGCCGGCATATTGCCAGCGCGCCTGCAGCGTGTTGAGGAAAGCGCATTCGACCTCGGCCCAGAAGCCGGCCGGCCGCGAGCCAATGGGCGTCGAGCAGACAAGGCCGGTGCCGGGCCGCCAGGCAGCCATCAGGTGCTGGACGTAGTCTCTCGGCATCAGCACGTTGGAATCGGCCAGGACGACCCAGTCGTGTCGCGCCGCTTCCCAGCCCTTGACGCAATTGTTGAGTTTCGGATTGGCGCTGATGCGGTCGTCGCCGACAAGCAGCCGGGCCGGCACTTTCGGAAACAGGACGATCGTCCTGTTTATCAATTTGACCACCGGATCGTCGGCATGGGCAACGCAGAAAATCAACTCGTAGCGCGGCCAGTCGAGCGAGAAGGCGCGCTCGAGCGTCTCCTGCGTGAACGGCTCGACGCCGCGCGACGGCACGACGATCGACACCGGCCGTGGCTTGCCGGCCGGCGCGGCAATGGCGCGGCGCCGTTTCAGACGCGAAGCGGCGAGCACGATGCTGGCGAGATTTGAGAGGATGAGGGCAGTTGAAAGCGTGGCGGCTATGAGAGTGAGTTCCATCGAGATCCGGTCACTCCAGGAAAACCGGTCCGCCAGAACAATCTGGCTGGCATGACGACCGATTCAACAGTTCGACAGAGCGCCCGAGTCGCGCGGCACTGGTCGGCGCACACCATCATTGTCATGTGTCACTTAAATGACATTCTTTGCCGCCACCTGCGGTTCCGTCCGCAATGACAGGACGCGCACCGTTGACCAGCCCGCGTGGAGCGCCGAAAGTTCGACCTAGAGCCTGTTCCATCCCGATTGAACCGGGATGGGGCTCTATCTCTGTTTCTTTGAGCATGATCTCTTCTGAAAACCGGTTCCCACTTTTCAGGATCATGCTCTAGATTGTTTTGGAGCCGCTTATGTATAGCGCCGTCACGCGCAACATCGAAGTGCAGGTCAGGCCGTTCTATCTGGAGGACCGTTCGGATCCCTCGGAGAACCGCTATGTCTGGGGCTATCAGATAACGATCGACAATCAGTCGGACGATTTCGTGCAGCTTCTGTCGCGCTATTGGCACATCACCGACGGCACCGGTCGGGTGGAGGAGGTGCGCGGCCCCGGCGTTGTCGGCGACCAGCCCGAACTCAATCCCGGCGACAGCTACCAATACACGTCCGGTTGCCCGCTCTCGACACCATCCGGCATCATGGTCGGGCACTACACGATGCGCAACAAGCGGGGCGAGACGTTCGACATCGCCATTCCGGCGTTTTCGCTGGACCTGCCGGGGACGCGGCGGACGGTGAATTGATTTCGCCTCACCGGCCGCGGAGCGGTCGGTGAGGCGTGGTTTTTTCTCTACTGGGCCGCAAATTCCGCCGGATCGAAGTCATATTGCTTCGAGCAGAATTCGCAGGCGACGTGGATGCCGCCGTCCTCTGTACTGTCCTTGATCTCCTGCGCGGAAAAACCCTCGAGGATGCCGCGGATCTTGTCCCTGGAGCACGAGCACTGGTCGGCGACCGGAACGCCGCCGAAGACGCGCACGCCATGTTCGTGGAACAGCCTGTAGAGCAGCCGCTCGGCGCCGATCGTCGGGTCGATCAGTTCGGTCGGCTCGATCGTACCGAGCAGCGCCAGCAACTCCTGCCAGGAATTGTCGACCGGGTCGTGGATCTCCTCGCGCGGATCGCCATCGCCACCCGGCAGGTCCGGGACGCGCATGCGCTCGGGCGACTGCGGCAGGAACTGCGCCAGGATACCACCGGCGCGCCACTGCTCGCGGGCACCGCCAGGACCGGGCGTCAAAAGCTTGGCCACCGACAGCCTGAGATCCGTCGGGATCTGCTCCGACTGACGAAAATAGGTGCGCGCAGCATCCTCCAGCGTCTCGCCGTCGAGCTGGACGATGCCCTGATAGCGCTGCGTGTGAGCGCCCTGGTCGATGGTCAGCGCCAGCACGCCGCTGCCGAGCAGCGTCTGCTGGGAGGTTTCGCCGGCCGCGACCAGCGCTTCCAGCCGGTCGGCATCGAAACGCGCATAGGCGCGCAATGCCGAGGGCGTGGAAAAATCCGCGACCAGCATGTCGACAGGCCCGTCGGTGCGGGTCTGCAGGATGAACTTGCCCTCGAACTTCAGCGAAGTGCCGAGCAGCACGGTCAGCACACAGGCCTCCGCCAGCAGGCGGGCGACCGGCTCGGGATAATCGTGGCGGCCGAGGATGGCGTCCAGCATCGGCCCGAGTTGGACCGTGCGGCCCCGCACATCGAGAGGGCCGACCTCGAACGGCACGACGTGATCGTCGCCGGCATAGCCGAATTCGCCGAGTTTGGGGTGATGTTCAGTCACTTGATAGGTTTCCAACATGACAAAGCTCCGGGGCGCGGCCATGCCGCCCTCCGGGGCGCATGCGTCGAAACGCGCTGTTTTTGCGTGATGGCCCGCAGATAGGCATCACACCTCCGGAGATCAAGCGCCGAGGCACCAGGCGAGCACGGCCTTCTGGGCATGGAGCCGGTTCTCGGCCTCGTCGAAGACCACCGAATGCGGTCCGTCGATGACCTCGTCTGTCACTTCCTCGCCGCGATGCGCCGGCAGGCAGTGCATGAACAGCGCGTCCGGCTTGGCCCTGGCCATCAGCTTGGCATTGACCTGGTAGGGCGAGAACACATTGTGGCCGCGGGCGCGATGCTCCTGGCCCATCGAGACCCAACAATCGGTGACGATGCAGTCGGCCTGGTCGACGGCTTCCTCGGGCGAGCGGGTGAAGTGCAGCTTGCCGCCATGCGCCTGCGACCAGTCGATATGCTTCCGCGCCGGCTCGCTGCCTTCGGGAACGGCGACGTTGAGGTTGAAGCGGAACCGGGCCGAGGCCTCGAGCAGCGAATGCAGCACATTGTTGCCGTCGCCGGTCCAGGCGATGGTCTTGCCCGCGACCGGACCGCGATGTTCCTCGAAGGTCATGATATCGGCCATCAGCTGGCAGGGATGGGTGTCGTCGGTCAGTCCGTTGATCACCGGCACGGTGGCGTTCTCGGTCAATTCCAGCAGCCGCTCATGCGAGGTGGTGCGGATCATGATCGCATCGACATAGCGCGACAGCACCTTGGCGGTGTCGGCGATGGTCTCGGAACGGCCGAGCTGCATCTCGGTGCCGGTCAGCATGATGGTCTCGCCGCCGAGCTGCCGCATGCCGACGTCGAAGGAGACGCGCGTGCGCGTCGACGGCTTGTCGAAGATCATCGCCAGCACCTTGCCTTCGAGCGGTTTGGTGCGCTCGCCGGCCTTGAGCCGGGCCTTTCGCACCACCGCATCGTCCAGCATCAAGCGCAGATCGCCTTCGGAAACGGCGGAAAGATCGGTGAAATGGCGAACTGACATCAGCAATGGTTCCGGGATTACTTCGCCGCGGCGGAAGCGATCGCCTCCGCCAGGCCCTTGGCGCCGGCGCGGATGCGGTTGAGCGCGTCATGGAGCTCGGCGTCGGTGACGGTGAGCGGCGGCAACAGGCGAATGACGTTGTCGCCGGCCGGAACCGCCAGCAGGTGCTGGTCGCGCAAGGCCATGTTCACCTTGGTGTTGGGCATGGCGCATTTGAGCCCGAGCATCAGCCCGGCACCCCTGATGTCCTCGATGATTTCGGGAAACTCGTCGGCGACCGACGCCAGCCCCTGCTTCATCAGCAGCGCCTTGCGTTGGACATCTTCGAGGAAGCCGTCTTCCAGCACGACGTCGAGCACGGCGTTGCCGACTGCCATGGCCAGCGGGTTGCCGCCGAACGTGGTGCCATGCACGCCAGCGGTCATGCCGACGGCCGCTTCATCCGTGGCAAGGCAGGCACCCATCGGGAAGCCGCCGCCAATGCCCTTGGCGATCGCCATGATGTCTGGCGTTACACCTGACCATTCATGCGCGAACAGCTTGCCGGTACGGCCGATGCCGCACTGGACCTCGTCGTAGATCAACAGCAGGCCGTGCTGCTCGCACAATTGCCTGAGCCGCTTCAGCGACTGCGTCGGCACCGGGCGGATACCGCCCTCGCCCTGCACCGGCTCGATCAGGATCGCGGCCGTCTCCGGCGTGATCGCCTTTTCGGCGGCGTCGATGTCGTCGAAGCCGACCTGATCGAAACCTTCGACCTTGGGGCCGAAGCCCTCGAGATATTTGTACTGGCCGCCGGCCGCGATGGTCGCCAGCGTGCGGCCATGGAAGGCGCCTTCGAAGGTGATGACGCGGAAGCGCTCGGGATGTCCGTTGACGAAATGGTAGCGCCGTGCCGTCTTGATCGCGCATTCCAGCGCCTCGGCGCCGGAATTGGTGAAGAACACCTTGTCGGCGAAGGTGGCGTCGGCCAGCCGCTCGCCGAGCCGGTTCTGCCCGGGGATCTCGTAGAGGTTGGAGACATGCCACAGCTTGGCGGCCTGCTCGGTGAGTGCGGCGACCAGATGCGGATGACTGTGGCCCAGCGAATTGACAGCGATGCCGCCGGCAAAGTCGAGATATCGCTCGCCCTTGTCGGTAATCAGCCAAGTGCCTTCCCCGTGGTCGAAGGCCAGGGGTGCGCGAGCAAAGGTCTCGTAAAGCGCCGAACCGCTCATTATATGCGTCTCCGGTACCGGAAAATCAAAAAAGCCGCCAAAGCGGCGGCCTGTGCGGCTTATCCTGTTTTTCGGCCATGAAGTCAACGAAAACGTCGCGTAGTGGCGCGCGGCAAGCCCCCTGACGGGACGCCGGCTCATAAGCGACCGGGCAAGTTGGGGAAAACCGAAAAAACCGATTCGTGTTGCACTTGGGACTCTTGTCACCGAGTCAGCGCATAGAGTAGTTGTAGTCGAGAAATAACTAGATTTCGTGCGGCGGACCTAATCACCAGATATATGTGGTGTCTGCCCCGGCAAATGTTGCCGGGTCGGGAGAAGGATTCCGATTGCCGCACGCTTAGAGGAGCGCGGTCTCATGAACTGGACTGACGAGCGGGTAGAACTCTTGAGAAAACTGTGGTCGGAGGGTCTGAGCGCAAGCCAGATTGCTGCGCAGCTTGGAGGGGTCAGCCGCAATGCGGTCATCGGGAAGGTGCATCGGCTGAAACTGTCGGGCCGCGGTCGCTCGACCGCCACGCCGGCACGCCAGAAGAAGGCGGCACAAGGATCGACCGTCCAGAAATCGGTATCACGTGCAGCAACCACGGCACGCCATGTCACGACATCGATCGGCGCGACGGCCTTGCAGACACAGTTCGACGCCGAACCAGTGGCGCGCCATTACATCCGCCCGGTCGAAAATGTCGTGCTGCCGATCTCGCGGCATCTGCAGCTGGTCGAGCTGACCGAGCGGACCTGCAAATGGCCGAACGGCGACCCGCTTTCAGAGGACTTCCATTTCTGCGGCAACGATGCCGCCGAAACCGGTCCCTACTGCAAGTACCACGCCCGCGTGGCGTTCCAGCCGGCATCGGAGCGGCGGCGGAGCAGATAAGGGAGTAGGGGAATAAGGGAATAGGGCAGTAAGGGAGTATGTTGGGAGCTGCGCCCACAAAGGCGCTATTTTTACCTACTCCCGTACTGCCCTACTCCCTGATTCCCCTCTCTTCTCACAGCCACCCGTTCTTCCTGAACCGCCAGTAGAGAAACGTGCAGATCAGCACGATAGCGCCCAGAACCACCGGATAGCCGTATTCCATCTTCAGTTCCGGCATACTGTCGAAGTTCATGCCGTAGATGCCGGCGAGCGCCGTCGGCACCGCCAGGATTGCGGCCCAGGAGGCGAGCTTCTTGGTGTTCGCCGTTTCCTGACTCTGGCCGACCAGCAAGCTGGCCTCGAAAGCGAACGCCAGCACCTCGCGCAGGCTGTCGATCTTCTCCTGGACGGTGCGGATGTGATCGGTGACGTCGCGGAACAGCGGATGCATGGCGGTATGTATCTGCGGCAGCTCGGCGCTGGTCAGCCGTCGGCAGACTTCGACCAGCGGAAGCGCGGCATTGCGCAGGCGCAGGAGATCGCGGCGCAGCATATAGAGCCGTTCGATGTCGGGAGCGGTCATCGGCTTCAGCAGAACCTTGTCCTCGATCGCCTCGACTTCGTCCTCGATCTGCTCGAGCACCGGCATGTAATTGTCGACGATGAAATCGAGAATGGCGTAAAGGACGAAATCCTCGCCCTTGGCCAGCGAATGCGGGCAGCTTTCCCAGTGCTGACGAACGGCGGCATAGGACGTCGAAGGACCGTGCCTGACGCTGACGATGTAGCCTGAGCCAACAAACAAATGGGTCTCGCCGAAGGTGACCCGGCCGTCGATCAACTGCGCCGTGCGAGCGACGATGAACAAGGCGTCGCCATATTGCTCGATCTTCGGCCGCTGGTGCGGGTGCTCGGCATCCTCGATCGCCAGCTCATGCAGGTGAAACTGCGCCTGGACGCGCAGCAACAGGTTACGGTCGGGCTCCAACAGGCCGATCCAGACGACATGACCGGATTTCTTTGCCCATTCGCCGGCTTCCTCGATGGGAATGTCGGCGATGCGGCGCCCGGCCGTGTAGACGCCGCAAGCGATAATGCCGGATATCGGCCCAGGCGCCGGGGTCAGGTTCCGAACATTTTCCATCACGACCTCCCGGAGCAAATCCACGGACGAGGATAGAGCAAAGCCCGGAAAGCTTAGCGTAAATCGGATTACGGTTCGAGAGGCGCGTTCACTTCACCGGCTGCGTCTCGGAAAGGCTGATTTTGTCGGTCTTGTCGCCCTTGGGCCGCTCAGCCGGCAACTGATCGCCGGTGACGATGTAGTAGATGGTCTCAGCTATGTTGGTGGCGTGATCACCGATACGCTCGATGTTCTTGGCGCAAAACAGCAGATGCGTGCAGGGCGTGATGTTGCGCGGATCTTCCATCATGTAGGTCAGCAATTCGCGAAACAGCGATGTGTACATGGCGTCGATCTGGTCGTCGCGATCGCGCACGAAGCCGATTTTCTCCACCGAGCGAGACGCGTAGACGTCGAGCACTTCCTTGAGCTGGGTCAACGCCAGGTTGGACAGAGCCTCGAGGCCGCGGAACAGGCTGGTCGGCTGGCGTCCGTCGGTGACGGCGACCACCCGCTTGGCAACGTTCTTGGCGAGATCGCCAACCCGTTCGAGGTCGGCGGAGATGCGAATGGTCCCGACGATCTCGCGCAAATCCCCCGCCATCGGCTGACGCTTGGCAATGATGATGATCGCCTTGTCGTCGATTTCGCGCTGGCCCTCGTCCAGTACGGTATCGTCGCGGATGACCTTCTGGGCAAGGCCTGGGTCGGCATTGACGAGAGCGGCGACCGCCTGTTCGACCATGCGCTCGGCATGGCCGCCCATCGCGGCGATACGCTTCGACAGATATTTCAACTCCTCGTCATAAGCGCTGACGATGTGCACGGACTGCATGGCAAAATGCCTTCCCACGGGGTGTTTTGATTTTGAGTCGTTTCCTCGAATCCCCGCTGATACGCTAGCCGGATGACAGAAAAAAGAAACAGTCCCCTTGAATTAGGGCGATATCAGTGCGTCGGCAAATGAACCGAGAATGCCGCGCCGTTGCCGACTTCGGACTTGATCGAAAGCCGGGCGTTGTGGCGCGTCAGGATATGCTTGACGATCGACAGGCCCAGGCCGGTGCCTTTCTGGGTCCGGCTGGTCTCGACGTCGACGCGGTAGAAGCGCTCGGTAATGCGCGGAATGTGCTCCTCGGGAATGCCAGGCCCAAAGTCCCTGATCGTCACGTCGATGCCCGGCTCTGATCCGGCATCGCTATGCGCTATGGATACAACCACGCGCCCACCCGACTGCCCGTATTTGCAGGCGTTTTCCAGGAGGTTCTCGAAAACCTGGAAAAGCTCATCGCGATCGCCAGGCACATGAAGCGGCCCATCGGCGTAGTGCCGCTCGATGGCAACGGCGTTTTCGCTGGCCAGCGGTCCGAGCGAGTCGATGACGCTGTCGACGGTCTGGCGCAGGTCCACCTCGGTTCCCGGCCTCAGATAAGGTTTCATCTCGAGCCGCGACAGCGACAACAAATCGTCGATCAGACGCGCCATGCGACCGGTCTGGCTCTGCATGATCTGCAGAAACTGGTCGCGCGCCGCCGCGTCGTTGCGGGCTGGCCCGCGCAGCGTTTCGATAAAGCCGGCGATTGAGGCGAGCGGCGTGCGCAGTTCATGGCTGGCATTGGCAATGAAATCGGCGCGCATGCGGTCGATCCTGCGTGCTTCGCTCTGGTCCTTGAACACCAGCACATAGAGATCGGTGGCGTGACCGACCGAGGACACACTCACCCGGTAGGCCCGTTCGACCGGCAGCTTCTCCATGTAGTCGACGACATCGGAGGCGATATCACCAGATAGTACGCCATCCAGCAGGGTCTGCATCTCCGGTGCCCGGAATTTCAGCGACAGCGACATGCCTGGCGCGATGCCACCGAAAGCGGCGAAGGCGGCGGCGTTGGCATGCACGATGGTGGCAGCCCGGTCGAAGATGATCAGCGGATCGGCGACGGCGGCGGCCAGATATTCACCCGAGAGCCGCTGCAGGCCGATGGCCTCGATGGCAGCGCCGCTGCCGGTGGATTGGCGCGCGCCGGCGGTCGGCAGTATTGCCGCTGCAAGCAGCAACAGCAGCGCCGCGGGGACGACATAGGCTGAAATCCCGGCCAAGGCATAAACAGCGAGAACCGCAACAATACCGGCCGCAAGCAGCCAGCGGCTATGCCACAGCCGTGCGGCCATGGTTTGCGTGATGCCTCTCTGCTCTGTGTCCAGGTCAGCCATTCGCTCGTGACCTGCCCCCCAATGTCTTCGCACCCGGTCGCACTGTGGCGGAAAACTTCCACCAGATCGCTTGCCGCATGACCCCGAAAATCGGGAATCGATTTTCGGAAAGGATCATGCGCAAATTAAAAGTGCTACAGCGTCCTTTGCGCATCCAAACGGACGCGCGGCGCTGTAGTGGCTCCCCATAGCATGAGTCCGGAAGCTGGAAAGGGTTCGTCTCGATGAAAAAAGCCAAGGAAAGTCCCGCCGCGCCAACTTCGGGGCCGCTGAAGATCAGGATCGGCGGCAAGGAGCGGGAGTTCGACATCGAAAATCCCGTGCTTCCCGACTGGGTCGAGGACAACAAGCTGACCGCCGGCGGCTATCCCTACGACAAGAAGATGAAAAGCGACGAGTATGACGAGACGCTCGAGAAGTTGCAGATCGAGCTGGTCAAGGCGCAGGCCTGGCTGCAGTCGACCGGCAAACGGATGATGGCGCTGTTCGAGGGTCGCGATGCTGCCGGCAAGGGCGGCACGATCTTCGTGGTGCGCCAGTACCTCAATCCGCGCACGGCACGCAACGTAGCGCTGACCAAGCCGACCCCGACCGAGCTTGGTCAATGGTACTACCAGCGCTATGTCGACCACTTCCCGACTTCAGGCGAATTCGTCACCTTCGACCGGTCCTGGTACAACCGCGCCGGTGTCGAGCCGGTGATGGGTTTCTGCACGCCGCAGCAGCACGAGCAGTTTCTCGACGAGACGCCGCATTTCGAACGGATGATCTCCAACGAGGGCATCCACTTTTTCAAATTCTGGCTGAACATCGGCCGGGAAACGCAACTCGAGCGCTTCCATGACCGTCGCTACAGCCCGCTGAAGAGCTGGAAGTTTTCGCCCATCGACGTTGCAGGCATCACCAAGTGGGACGACTACACCAAGGTGCGCGACACAATGTTCGAGCGCACCCACAAGGAATTCGCGCCGTGGATCATCGTACGGGCCAATGACAAGCGGCGCGCGCGGCTGGCGATCATGCGGCGGATCCTGTCGTCTCTGCCCTATGAGGGGCGCGATCTCGAAATCATCGGCAAGGAAGACAAGAAGATCATCGGCGAAGGGCCGTCATTCCTCGGCAAGCAGGATTGACGCTTCCGCGCCGCGCGGCCTTGGCTGCGCGGCGCGTTCCTTGATGCTTTCGCTCAGGCCGCGAGCCGGGCGATGCGCTGCAATCGCCGCAGCGTGGTGTCGTCCTGCAGCGCCTGCTGGAAAAGCGAAATCTCCTGATCGATGCGGTCGCAGAGGGCCTCGGTGTTCCCCTTCAGCAGGCCGCGCGTCTGCAGCAAGGCGGCGACCGGCTTCTTGACGAGTTGTCTTGCCCGGCCGAGGGCCGCCTCCTCGACGGTGCCTCCCGGCACGATCTCCGCGACAAGGCCGAGCGCCCTGGCATCTTCGGCGCGAAGCGTGTCGCCGAGGCAGAAGAAGCGGAAGGCACCGGCATAGCCGAGCTTCTGCGGCGCCAGGATGCTGGTCGCCGCATCCGGCACCAGACCGAAATCGACGAACGGCACCCTGAACGTGCTCTCATCGGACGCGATCACCATGTCGCAATGGAACAGGATGGTGCAGCCGACACCGACGGCATCGCCATCGACGCAGGCAAGGATGGGCTTGGGAAACGTCGCCAGCGTGCGGAACAGGTCGGTGACGGCGGCAATCAGTTTCTGGTGCTTGGTGGCGTCGAGGAATTCGGAGAAGTCGCCGCCCAGGCAGAAACAGCCTGCCAGGCCGCGCAGCACGACAACGCGAACCTCCTCATTGTCGGCGGCTTCATGGAAGGTCCTTGCCAGGCTTTCATAGGCCCTCCTGTCCAGCACCGGCCGACCGTCACTCGACGACACGGTGACCACCAGCGTGTGGTTGCGAAGTTCAGGTTGCGGGTGTGTGCTCATGACTGTCTCCGATCTCATGACGCACGCCTTTGCCCGAGCATGTCAGGATATCCCCTGGCCAGCACGGGAGCAAAATGATTGCGGCGCGACCGCACCACATCGAGGGTGTGTTCGTTGAAGGTCAGCAAGGTGGCGACGACCTGCTGGTTGCCATAGGTGCGCTGATAGCCCAGCGGGGTCGCCAGGAAATGCAGTTGCAAGGCGCGCAGCACCCACATCGGCTCGAACTCGATGATCACCTTGTCGACGCCGCGCTTCAGCCCCCACTCGACGAAACCGGCAATCAGTTCGGTGCCGACGGTCGAAACGCCGCGACGGCCGTCACGAAAACCGGGAGCCACCGCGTAGCGGGTCAATTCCCAGATGTTTGGACCCGATGGCGGCGTTCCTTCGGAAAGATCGGTCAAGACCTCGGTCAGCAGATGTGGCCGCGTCGTCGGCAACATCCTCTGATAACCCGCCACTTCACCGCCCCTGATGACGATCTGATGGACAGCCTCGTCGTGATCGAACTGGTCAAGTTCGAGCCCGTCGGGGCGCCTGAGGTCATCCCACCCCATCTCTTCGACGAATATCTTGTAGCGCAACCGATGGACGGCCTCCCAAAGGTCGGGACGTTCCATCAATTCCTGGGTTGTAAGGGAAAAAAGCATTCCGCCGTCTCCTGCGTTCAGAGGAAGATACGGCCGTGCTTTGATGAGAAAATTGCGTGATCGCGTAGGCAAAAATTCCAGGTCGGCACGGCCGACCTAACTAATGTAGCCGCGCCGTATCGCTTCCGCGACGGCCTGCACCCTGTTGACGGCACCTAGTTTGCTTTTGGCGTTAAGAAGATGTTTCTCCGAGGTGTGTTCGGAAATGCCGAGGATTTGCGAAATCTCCCATTCGGACTTGCCGACGGCGGCCCATTGCAGGCATTCGCGCTCGCGCGGCGTCAGCACGATATGATCGATGGTGCTGTTCGCCATGGTGTGGAGTTGCATGGCGCGGCCAACCGCGTAGGTCGAGACCAGCGACACCTGGCCGAATTCGGCGACGGACAATTCCACGGCCTCGCCGCCGAGCGACACCATGACGATCTGGCCGTCGAGCGTGATCAACGGAAAGGCCAATCCATCACGCAGTTTGAAGGCGCCGGCATCGCCCATCACTTCGCCGCTGCTCTTGTCGATCCGGGTGCCCTGCGACGCCTCGTGCCATTGGAAGGGCGCCTGCAACTGTTTCATATGGCTGACGACTGGGTCATGATCGACATAGTTGCGCGCGACATAGCGTTCCAGCCACTCTCCCGGCCAATCGCAGAGAAGCACATGCTGCTTTTGCTGGCCGGCCGGCGTGCCTGGCTGCGGTACGGTTCCCGCCATCAGCGCGGTGAGGCCGAAATCCGATGTTATGCCCAGCAGCCTTTCACAGACCGCCGCCGCCGTTGCGGCGTGCTGCAGTTGGTCTATGTATTCCAGCGTGCGATCGAACTGACCCATCGCAACATCAACCCCATGTTGCCTCGTGCATTGCGGCCAATGATGCGTGCCTGATTTACACTTCGCCACCGACCACGGATTGCAAATCGCATACTTATTCTGTGGCTCCCCTCACCGAGGCGGCCGAAGCTGATTTGCAAACCGGTTGAATCATATCCTGAAATCGGCGGGTTGAAATCAAAAACCATTGTGCCTGTACCATTTTCGTACCAAAACCGGTGCGAGCACGACTGTGGCGGAGTTTTATCTTGGCGTTCCGGTGGAGATCCTTCGCCTTTGCGATGCTGATCGGGTTGCTGTCGTTCGCCGACGGTGCGCGCGCCGCGCCTCCTCAGGTTCCGGTGCTGTGGGACGCCAAGGAGCGGCTGCCCAAACCAGACCTTTCGACGCTGCCCCGGCTGAGATTCCTGACCACCACGGACTTCCCGCCCTTCAACTTCCTCGACGGTGCGGGAAAGCTGTCCGGCTTCCACATCGATCTGGCACGCGCCATCTGCGCCGAGCTTGGCATCGTCGAAAAATGCCAGATCCAGGCCCTGCCTTGGGCCGAGCTGGAAGGCGCACTGCGGAAAGACGAAGGCGAGGCGATCATCGCCGGCATCGCCGCAACACCGGAATCGCGCACGACCTACGCCTTCTCGCGCTCCTATCTACAGTTTCCAGCGCGCTTCATCATGCCGAAGAGCAAGGCACTGACCGAGCCCGTCTTTGACAAATTGCACGGCAAGCGTGTCGGCGTGATATCAGGCTCGGCGCATGAGCGCATGCTGCGCGACTATTTCAGCACGGTTCAGGTCATCCCTTTCGACAGGCCGGAAGACCTCTATGCCGATCTCAAGGCCGGCAAAGTCGACGCCGCCTTCGGCGACGGCATGCGCCTGGCTTTCTGGCTGGGCGGCTCGGACGCGGCGGGCTGCTGCCGCTTTGCCGGCGGGCCCTATCTGGCGCCCGAATATCTGGGCACTGGCATGGCCATCGCCACCAAAGCGGACAATCCGGCGCTGGCCGCCGCGATCGATTACGCGCTGCAGGAAATTTCGATGAAAGGCACGTTCGCCGAATTTTATCTGCGCTATTTTCCGGTCAGCTTTTTCTGAACCGGTTCGGTCAGCTTTGCCGGCCTGAGCTGAATCTCAACAACGCCGGCCAGGGACTTTCAGGTCAGCGTGCGCAGCCGCGCCTTGGCCGCGCGGCCGATGGCAGCAACCGTCAGCGTGTCGAGATCGAGCTGACGCCGGATCAGCTGCAGCACCCGCACCTCTTCCATGCGCATTTCGAGGTCGACGGCGGCAACCTCGAAGGCGGCGGCATAGGCGGTGTCGCGCAGCCGCTCAGGCAAGATCTCCGAGACTTCAGCCAGCACGCCCTCCAGCCCATCCTTTTCGTGCAGGCGCTTCTGGCAGTCCTGGGCGACGCCGACCAGCCTGTCGTGGTTGAAATCCTCGAACACCGGCCAGGAGCGGACGACCTCGCCGATCCGCGCCAGTTCGACATCGGTCATGTCGCGGTCGGAGGCCGAGGTGATGACCATCAGATAGATCAGGGCTTCATGAGGTGTCGGCAATTTTTTCTCCTTGAACCGGGCCTCGAAGTTAGGAACGCCCATTCTGCACCGCAAGGAAAAAGCGCCGCACGCGTTGACGCTCCGGCGCTGCACGCCTAGAGACCGGTTGAAAAACCCTTGCTGCGGCCCGCCTTCGGGCCGGCAAATGATTTGGAAAACTGTGACATGGCGGGATCAAACATCATCGATCTCAACCCCGAGCTACTGGCGGCCGCGACCGAAAGCAAGGCGTGGCCGTTCGAGGAGGCCAAAAAGATCATCGAGCGCTACAAAGGCGCCGACTTCCCGCAAACAGTCCTGTTCGAGACCGGCTACGGACCGTCCGGCCTGCCCCATATCGGCACGTTCGGCGAGGTGGCGCGCACCTCGATGGTGCGCCATGCCTTCCGCGTCCTGACGCAGGACAAGGTCGCGACCAAGCTGCTGTGCTTTTCCGACGATATGGACGGCATGCGCAAGATACCCGACAGCGTGCCGGACCGCGCCGCGCTCGAGCCGCATCTGCACAAGCCGCTGTCGTCGGTCCCCAACCCCTTCGGCGGCGACTATGCCAGCTTCGCCGACCACAACAACGCGATGCTTTGCCGCTTCCTCGACACGTTCGGCTTCGACTATGAGTTTGCCAGCGCGACGCAATACTACAAGGCCGGCCGTTTCGACGCGATGCTCAAGCGCGCCGCCGAACGCTATGAGCAGATCATGGCGGTGATGCTGCCGACGCTCGGGCCCGAGCGGCAGGCGACCTACAGCCCGTTCCTGCCGATCTCGCCGAAGAGCGGCCGCGTGCTTTACGTGCCGATGAAGCATGTCGACGCCAAGGCCGGCACCATCACCTTCGACGACGAGGGCACCGAGACGACGCTTTCGATCACCGGCGGTCGCGTGAAGCTGCAGTGGAAGCCGGATTTCGGCATGCGCTGGGCAGCGCTTGGCGTCGATTTCGAGATGTTCGGCAAGGACCACCAGACCAATGCGGTGGTCTACGACCGCATCTGCAACATTCTGGGCGGACGGGCGCCGGAGCATTTCGTCTACGAACTGTTCCTCGACGAGAATGGCCAAAAGATTTCGAAGTCTAAAGGCAACGGGCTGACCATCGACGAGTGGCTGACCTATGCGCCGACCGAAAGCCTCGGGCTCTACATGTACCAGCGGCCGCGGCAGGCCAAGAAGCTGTATTTCGACGTCATCCCACGGGCCGTGGACGAATACTATACGTTCCTCGCCGCCTATCCCCGGCAGGACTGGAAGGAACGGCTGGGCAATCCGGTCTGGCATATGCATGACGGCAACCCGCCCGCGATCGACATGCCGGTGCCGTTCTCGCTGCTGCTCAATCTGGTCAGCGCCTCCAACGCGCAGAACAAGGATGTGCTGTGGGGGTTCATTTCACGTCATACGCAAGGCGTGACGCCAAAGACGCATCCCGAGCTCGACCGGCTGGTCGGCCATGCGATCCGCTATTTCGACGATTTCGTGAAGCCGACGAAAACCTTCCGGCCCGCCGACGAGGTCGAGCGCGAGGCGCTGGCAGCCCTCGACGAAGCGCTTGGCGCGCTGCCGATGGACGCCAGCGGCGAAGCGATCCAGAACGCCTCTCTCAATGTCGCACGCAGGATCGAGCGCTATCAGGATCATTCCAAGCAGAGCCCGGAAGGCGGCCCCGGCGTATCGGGCGCCTTCTTCCAGATGATCTACCAGGTGCTGATCGGCCAGGAGCGCGGCCCGCGCTTCGGCTCGTTCGCAGCACTCTATGGCGTTGCCGAGACACGTGCGCTCATTGAGCGGGCGCTGGCTGGTCAGCTGGCTTGAGCACGCCATCGACCTCTTCGAGGATCGAACCCGGCGCCTGAGGCGCCGGGCCGGGCGGGGCCGGCATCGCCGGCATCCCGGACAAATCGGGCGCCGATCCGAAAATGCCCTTTTTCGCCGTGCGCGCCTTGTCGCCGGCCTCGATATAGGGGCCGCCCTTGGCGGCGCGCGCCCAGCCATTTTCGACCAGCCACTGACCGACATCCTGCTTGCCGATCCGGCACTCGGCTGCGATCAGGTCGCGGCCACCTTCCGGCGGCACCGTGCAGACCACCGCGCGGCCGCGCAGTAAGGCGCGGAACGCCGTCCGCGCCCGGACGCCGCACGGCCAGGGCTTGCCGTCCTCGCTGCAGGTCTCGTCCTGCCTGACGATATCGATGCCGGAAACCGCGACCGAGTAACCCTTTGCCTCGATCAGGCCGGCGGCCGGCGCAACCGGCTGGAACAGCTTTGTGCCGTTCCAATCGTCAGGCATTTTCGGCTTGGGCGGCACAGCCAGCGCGAGCTTGCTCAACGGTTCGCGCGGCTCGACCCGTTCAAGCCCGTCGGCGGGCAGTTCCGGCGGCGCGACGATTTCGGGATCGATTGCCCTTGAATGCGGCCCCGGCTTCGGCGGCTGTGGAGCTGCGATGGCTGAGGTGGCCGGCTCCTGCGGCACCGTCCCGGCAGCCTGCTGCGCCATCGTATCGGCGCCCGGATCAAGCTGGTCCACGGCAATGACGCTTTCACTTCCTTTCAACGTGCGACCGCCGGTGACGACCATGGCCGCCATCACAGGGACCATCAGAACCGCCAGCGCATGATGGAGAAGCCGCACCAGCTTGACCTATTGGCTTGCCCAGACAATCCGCGCCACCCACTCGACATCGCGCATGGGAATGTCGCGGTCGGGATGATCGGGATTGAGCGAGACCAGCGCAATCGACTTGACGCTCTGGCGCTCGAGCACCTTGGCCATCACCTCGCCTGATGTGGTCTTGACGACGACGCGATCGCCCTTGCGGGTGACGGCGCCCGGTTCGACGATGAGGACGTCGCCATTGCGGTAGAGCGGCAGCATGGAATCGCCCTGCACCTGCAGCGCGTAGGAGCTCTCGGTCGATTGCGCCGGCAGTTCGACCAGATCCCAACCCTGCCCGACTGGAAAGCCGGCATCGTCGAAGAAGCCGCCTGCGCCGGCTTGGGCAAAGCCGAGCAACGGCACGGAGCTTCTGCGGGCGACCGAAGCGGCATGGCTGGTCGAAGCACCATTGCTTATCCCGGGCCGGCCTTCGATCAGAACGGTGAATTCGTCGAGTGAAGCGCCCGTCGCCTCGATGATCTTGGCCAGTGATTCGGTCGAGGGCCAGCGCGGCCGGCCATCCGACGACAAACGCTTCGACTTGTTGAAGGCAGTGGAATCGAGCCCCGCACGCTTGGCCAAACCCGAGGCCGAAAGCGAATAGCGCTTGGCAAGAGCATCGATGGCAGCCCAGACTCGGTCGTGCGAGAGCATGCTCGCTCTCCTTCGAACAGGAAAAAATACCTTCCCCGTTCTAACCCCGGACCACCATCTTGTCCACACTGCAAAACTGACTCACGCCGCTTTCCTGGCCTCGTCTTTCGCATAGGGATCGAAGCGCTGGTAGAAGGTCTCACCCTTCTCGGCCATGTCGAGCAGCAGCTTGGGCGCCTTGAACTCGGCGCCGTATTTCTTCTGCAAACCCTTGGCGATCTTGACGAATGCCTTGGCGCCGATGCCGTCGATGTAGGACAGCGCGCCGCCGGTGTAGGGCGCGAAACCGAAGGCCAGGATCGAGCCGACATCGGCTTCGCGCGGGTCGGTGACGATACCCTCTTCCATCACCCGCGCCGCTTCCAGCGCGATGGTGACCAGCAGCCGCTGCTGCAGCTCCTCATAGTCGACCTTCTCGGGTGCAAGCTGCGGATAGAGTTCCCTAAGGCCCGGCCACAGCTTCTTCTTGGCCGGTTTGGCGGGATAATCGTAAAAACCCTTGCCGTTCTTGCGGCCGAAGCGGCCGTGATCGTCGACCATGGTGTTGATCAGCGCCATCTGCTTGGGATCGACCGCCTTGTCGCCCAAATCCCTGATGGTCTGCTTCATGATCTTCTGGGCAAGGTCGATGGCCGTCTCGTCGGTTAGCGCCAGGGGGCCGACCGGCATGCCGGCCGCCTTCGCCGCGTTCTCGATCATCGGCGCGGGAACGCCTTCGATCAGCATCTTGTAGGCTTCCGACATGTAGCGCAGCACGCAGCGATTGACGTAGAAGCCGCGCGTGTCGTTGACGACGATCGGCGTCTTCTTGATGGCGCGAACGAAGTCGATCGCGGTGGCCAGCGCCTTGTCGCCGGTCTTCTTGCCCAAAATAATCTCGACCAGCATCATCTTGTCGACCGGCGAGAAGAAATGGATGCCGATGAAATTCTTCGGCCGCGCCGAATTCTTGGCCAGCGCCGAGATCGGGATGGTGGAGGTGTTCGAGGCGAAGATCGCCGATGGCTTCAACACGGCTTCCGCCTGTTCGGTGGCGCTCTTCTTCACGCTCGAATCCTCGAAAACGGCCTCGACCACCAGATCGCAGCCGGCAAGATCGGCATAGTCCGCCGTCGGCGTGATCAGCGACAGCAGTTTGTCCTTGTCCTCCGGCTTGGCGCGGCCCTTCTTAACCTGATCCGAGATGAGGCCGTCGGAATGCGCCTTGCCCTTGGTAGCCGACTCCAGATCACGGTCGAGCAGCACCACCGGGATGCCGGCCTTGGCGGTGACATAGGCGATGCCCGCGCCCATGAAGCCAGCCCCGAGAATGCCGATCTTCTTGAACTTGGTTTCAGGCATGCCTGCCGGGCGGCGGGCGCCCTTGTTCAGTTCCTGCAGCGACACAAACAACGAGCGGATCATCGCCGCCGCTTCCTTGGTCTGCATGATCTCTGTGAAATAGCGCTGCTCGATGCGCAAGGCGGTGTCGAACGGCACCAGCAGGCCTTCATAGACGCATTTGAGGATCGCGGCGGCGGCCGGATAATTGCCGTAGGTCTCGCGACGCAGGATGGCGATGGCCGGTGGCCACAGATTGGCGCCCGCCACCGAGTAGATCGGGCCGCCGGGCAGCTTGAAACCTTTCTCGTCCCATGGCGCCACCGGCTTCAGGCCATTCCTGATCATCGCCTTGGCGGTCTCGACCAGTCTGACCGGCTCGGCGATCTCATGGATCAGGCCCATAGACTTGGCTTTCTGCGGCGACAGTGTCTGGCCGGAGGTCAGCATCTGCAGCGCCTGCTGCTGATCGGTCAGCCGCGGCACGCGCTGGGTGCCGCCGGCGCCCGGGAAGATGCCGATCTTCACCTCCGGAAGCGCCATCTTCACCTTGTCGTTGTCGGCGGCGACACGGCCGTGGCAGGCGAGCGACAATTCGAAGGCACCGCCCATGCAGGTGCCGTTGATCGCCGACACCCACGGCTTTCCGCAAGTTTCCAGCTTGCGGAACAGGCCGGTCATCATGCCGGCATTGTCGAACAGCGCCTTGGTCGCCTTTTCGGCGTCCTTGCCCTTTTCCGCAGCGAAGGTCGTCAGCATCTTCTGCAGCAGGGTGATGTCTGCACCGCCGGAGAAGGTATCCTTGCCGGAAGTGATCACGGCGCCCTTGATGGCGGCATCACCAGCCACCTTGTCGACAATGGCGTTCAATTCCCGCATCGCCTCTTCGGTGAAAACGTTCATCGAGCGGCCAGGCATGTCCCAGGTGACCAGCGCAATGCCGTCGGCGTCGATGTCGAGGGTGAAATTGGTGTAGCTCATCGTTTCTCTCCCCGTCAGACGCGTTCGATGATGGTTGCGGTTCCCATGCCAGCGCCGATGCACAGCGTCACCAGAGCAGTGTTGAGATCGCGGCGCTCGAGTTCGTCCAGCACCGTGCCGAAGATCATCGCGCCGGTGGCGCCGAGCGGATGACCCATGGCGATAGCGCCGCCATTGACGTTGATCTTGTCGTGATCGATGTCGAACGCCTGCATGTAGCGCAACACCACCGAAGCGAAGGCTTCGTTGAGCTCGAACAGGTCGATGTCCGAGAGCTTCATCTTGGCTCGCTTCAACAGCTTCTCGGTGACGTCGACCGGGCCGGTCAGCATCAGCACCGGCTCGGAGCCGATGTTGGCGAAGGTACGAATGCGCGCGCGCGGCTTCAGCCCCATCGCCTTGCCCGCCTTCTTCGAACCGAGCAGCACGGCTGCGGCGCCATCGACGATGCCGGAGGAATTGCCGGCATGATGGACGTGATTGACCTCTTCCACCTCGGGATGCTTCTGCACGGCGACGGCATCGAAGCCGCCCATTTCGCCTGGCATGACGAAGGACGGGTTGAGCGAGGCCAGCGACTGCATGTCGGTGGACGGGCGCATATGTTCGTCATGGTCGAGGATGGTCAGGCCGTTCTGGTCCTTGATCGGGACGACGGAATTCTTGAAGCGGCCATCGGCCCAGGATTTGGCGGCGCGCTTCTGGCTCTCGACCGCATAGGCGTCGACGTCGTCTCTGCTGAAGCCGTATTTGGTGGCGATCAGGTCGGCCGAGATGCCTTGCGGCACGAACCAGCCGGGCAGGCCGACCGAAGGATCCATGAACCAGGCGCCGCCCGAGGCGCCCATGCCGACACGCGACATCGATTCGACGCCGCCGGCAATGACGATCTCATCGGCGCCCTGCGCGATCTTGGCGGCGCCGAAATTGATGGCGTCGAGCCCGGAAGCGCAGAAGCGTGAGATCTGCATGCCGGGCGCCTTGGTGTCGTAGCCGGCCTCGAAGGCGGCGGCGCGCGGAATGACCGAGCCGGCTTCGCCGACCGGATCGACGCAGCCGAAGATGATGTCATCGACATTGCCGGTGTCGAGCCCATTGCGGTCGCGCAGCGCCTCGAGCGTCTTGGCGGCAAGCCGCACCGCCGGCACCTCGTGCAGCGATCCGTCCTTCTTGCCCTTGCCGCGCGGTGTGCGCACAGCGTCATAGACATAAGCTTCAGCCATTTGCTTGCTCCTTGGGTTTGCCGGTCGTTGCCCTCAGAGAGAGCGGCCGATCAGCAATTTCATGATCTCATTGGTGCCGCCGTAGATGCGCTGGACGCGAGCGTCGCGGAACATGCGGGCGATCGGATATTCATTCATGTAGCCATAGCCGCCATGCAGTTGAAGGCATTCGTCGACGACTTTTCCCTGCAGGTCGCTGAGCCAGTACTTGGCCATCGACGCGGTCACAGGATCGAGGCCGCCGGCGATGTGGCGGGTGACGCAATCATTGTAGAAGACGCGGCCGATGGTGGCCTCGGTCTTGAGTTCGGCCAGCTTGAACTGGGTGTTCTGGAAATCGATGATCGCCTTGCCGAACGCCTTGCGCTCCTTGACGTAACGAATAGTCAGCGCCAGCGCCCGCTCGATCATCGCAATGGCGCCGGTGCCGATCTGCAGTCGCTCCTGCGGCAGTTGCTGCATCAACTGTACGAAGCCCTGCCCTTCCTCGTGGCCGAGCAGGTTGGAGGTCGGCACGCGCATGTCGTTGAAGAACAGCTCCGACGTGTCGTTGGCCTTGAGCCCGATCTTGTCGAGGTTACGGCCGCGCTGAAAACCTTCGACCTCGTCGGTCTCGACGACGATCAGCGAGGTGCCCTTGGCGCCCTTCTCCGGATCGGTTTTGGTGACGACGATGATGAAGTTCGCAAGCTGCCCATTGGTGATGAAGGTCTTGGAACCGTTGATCTTGTATTGATTGCCATCCTTCTGCGCCCGCGTCTTGACGCCCTGCAGGTCGGAGCCGGCGCCGGGCTCGGTCATGGCGATGGCGCCGATCAGCTCGCCGGTCGCCAGTTTCGGCAGCCATTTCTTTTTCTGCTCCTCGGAGCCGTAGTGGAGGATATAAGGGGCGACGATCGAATTGTGCAGGCCGATGCCGAACCCGTCGACACCGACATGGCCGATGGCCTCGATGATAGCGCTCTCATGCGCGAATGTGCCGCCGGAGCCGCCATATTCCTCCGGCATCGAGGCGCAGAGCAGGCCGGCGGAACCTGCCTTCAGCCAGCTTTCGCGATCGACCATCTCGTTCTTCTCGAACTCGTCGTAGCGCGGCGCGATCTCCTCCGACATGAAGCGATGCGCCATGTCGTAGAGCATGCCGACCTCGTCCGCCGCCCAAGCGGGCTTCGGAAGGCCAAGGATTTCAGCTGGGTTGGTCATGCTGGTATGATACTCCTCCCGAGATGCATCATCGAAACTGAAGTCGGCGCACTGCCGCAACGACCCCTCCCGGCCCTTCGGGCCACCCTCCCCTCAAGGGGGAGGGGGACGCCGATCATCTTTAGAACGCTTCCGCCGGCAGTGCCATCAATGTGTCGGCGCCGCTCGAAATGCGGGCGAGATGCGCCGACGTCTCCGGCATGATCCGCTCCATGAAGAAGCGCCCCGTCACGACCTTGTTGTCGTAGAAAGCCACGTTGTTTTCATAAGAGGATTGCGCGCCATTGGCGTCAGTCTTGCCAAGTGCCACCTTGGCCATCTGCGCCCACATATAGCCCAGAGCGACGAGGCCGAAGAGATGCATGTAGTCGGTCGAGGCCGCACCGGCATTGTCGGGCCTGGCCATACCGTTCTGCACCAGCCACATGGTCGCCGCCTGCAAATCGTTGAGACCTTTCTTCAACGCCTTGGTGAACGGCGCCATCTTCTCGTTAGCGCGGTTCTCCTCGCAGAATTCGCCGACCTCCTTGAAAAAGGCCTGCACGGCGCGGCCGCCATTCAGGCCGAGCTTGCGGCCGACGAGGTCGAGCGCCTGGATGCCGTTGGCGCCTTCATAGATCATGGCGATGCGGGCATCGCGCACGAACTGGCTCATGCCATGCTCTTCTATGTAGCCGTGACCGCCGAACACCTGCTGCGCCATGACGGCGTGGTAGAACCCTTTGTCCGTGAGCACGCCCTTGACCACCGGTGTCATCAGGCCGGTGTAATCGTCAGCGGCCTGGCGGTCCTTGTCGTCGCCGGAGCGGTGGGCAATATCGGACTTAATCGCCGTCCACAGCGCCAGCGCGCGGCCGGCCTCGTTGAAGGCTTTCATGGTCATCAGGCTGCGGCGGATGTCGGGATGGACGATGATCGGGTCGGCCTTCTTGTCCGGCGCCTTCGGCCCCGACAACGAGCGGCCCTGCAGGCGGTCCTTGGCGTAGGCAACTGCGTTCTGATAGGCGATCTCCGACAGCGACAGCCCCTGCAGGCCCACACCAAGGCGCGCCTCGTTCATCATCGTGAACATCGCCTTCAGGCCGCCATTGGCCTCGCCGAGCAGCGTGCCCTCAGCCTCGTCATAGTTCATGACGCAGGTCGAATTGCCATGGATGCCCATCTTCTCTTCGATCGAGCCGCAGGAGACGGTGTTCCTCTCGCCCGGATTGCCCGATGCGTCGAGCTTGAGCTTCGGCACGATGAACAGCGAGATGCCCTTGACGCCTTCCGGCGCGCCCTCGATGCGGGCCAGAACCAGATGGACGATGTTGTCCGACATGTCGTGTTCGCCGGCCGAGATGAAGATCTTCTGGCCTGAAATTTTATAGGTGCCATCGCCGTTCGGCACCGCCTTGGTGCGCAACAGGCCGAGATCCGTGCCGCAATGCGGCTCGGTCAGGTTCATGGTGCCGGTCCAGGCGCCTTCGATCATCCTCGGCAACCATGTTGCCTTCTGCTCGTCGGTGCCGTGGGTGATGATCGCGGCGATCGCCCCCTGCGTCAGGCCCGGATACATCATCAAGGACATATTGGCCGACACCATATATTCGGCGACGGCGGTATGCACGGCATAGGGCAGGCCCTGGCCGCCGAACTCGACGGGTGCGGCCAATCCCATCCAGCCGCCCTCGCGGTACTGGTCGAAGGCCTCCTTGAAGCCTTTCGGCGTGGTCACTGAGCCATCATCGTGACGCACACAACCTTCCATGTCGCCGGCACGGTTCAGCGGATGCATGACGTTTTCGGCGAGCTTGGCGCCTTCGGCCAGGATCGCCTCGAGCACATCGGGGGTGGCGTCGGCAAATCCGGGAAGGTTCGAATAACGCTGATAACCCAACACCTCGTTGAGCACGAACAGCGTATCCTGGACCGGAGCCCTGTATGTCGGCATGCTTTTTCTCCACGCTGCAAACCCGGTCCGAATACCCCGAAGACAAGCCAGGGGCGGCATGCGGACCCACATTGGGAGCGGGATAGCAAAAATTGACGTTTGCGTAAACGTCAATTTTTTCGATGCGACAAGATTCCCCACCCACCAGAGCAATGAGCGTAGCGGCGCGACGTTGTGCAAGCCAGCGCCGAGAGGCCATAAGAGTGGCCAGGACACGAAAAGCCGCGTGGCAGGCCACGCGGCTCGACAGAACTCAGACAATCAGCAGACGACTTGGTGTCTGGCGCAATTCCGAACGGAATTGCTTTAGCTGGCGGCGCTCGCCTGCGGCGCCGAACGCTCGCTCAGCATCTGGCGCACCGCCGACATCGAGCCGCTCAACTCGTTGATGGCGTCGTCGATCAGCGCCCGTTGCTTCTGCAGGCGGGCAAGCTGCTTTTCCGACTTGTCCAGCGCGAGCTTGAGCTGCTTGGTGTTTGAACCGGTCGGATCGTAGAGATCCATCATCTGCTTGACATCGCGCAGCGAGAATCCAACCTTGCGGCCAAGCAGGATCAGCTTGAGGCGGGCCTTGTCGCGGCGCGTGTAGAGACGGGTCGATCCGTCACGCTGCGGGTTGAGCAGGCCTTTGTCTTCGTAGAAACGCAGCGTGCGCAGCGTCACTCCATATTTCTTCGCCATCTCGCCGATGCGGACGAGGTCCTCGCCGGCTTCGGCAGACATATTGGTATTGGCCGCGGTCTCGCCGGCCGAGATAAGCTTCATGGTCACTGGCTTCCCCGTCTGGTGGCGTCGCGGTCCCGGACCGTGCGTCGCCTGACTGGAAGCGGGGGCCTGCTTCCAGTCGTGGTTTCAACAAACAAATCGCAAACATGCGCTCAATGCGCCTTTTACGTTTACGTCAATTCTATACCGATTGCCGCATGATGACGCAAGGGCGTTCTGCGCGCCGCCCTTTATGCCGCACCGTCAGGCCGGCAGCCGACATCCTTTCAATTTCTTAAGTTTGGTTAACGCGTTGTTTACCACGTTGGGGGAAATGTGGGCGGGTCGGCTACCCGTGTTTATCCTGTATCGAATTTTTCACGGTTTTTCGGAGCGCGGGCGAGAGCCTGGGAAGCTCGTCTTCCGCCGCGGCATCGCCGCCGGTCGCCTTCGTTCCGATAGGGACCTGGGGGAACTGGCCGCGAGCCAGCCATTCTGAAAGACGGACGCACCGATGAACAGCAAGCGGTCCTATCTCGATACACTCAATGCCGGCAGGCAGCGCAGGCCGCAGACCACGCTCGAGCAGTTGAACCAGTCGCTGGAGACGCTGGAGCAGCGGCTGGAGCGGACGCGCGAGGATCCGATGGCACGTCCCGATCCCCGCCAACCAGATCTGCGCCAACCCGATCCCCGCCAATATGGTGCCGATGCGCGCTATCCCGCCGCCCGGCCCTCTGGCCAGCAGCGCTGGTATGAGGACCCGCAGCCCGCGCCGCGTCCGAAGAGCCCGATGCAGGGAGCCGCCGCTTTCGAGCAGAATTACCAGGCCATTGCCCGCGATATCGATCGCGTGCGCGGCCAGGAGGACGGCGTTGCCATGGTCGGCAAGATCGCCGGCGAATTGCGCGGCATGCGCGAGGAATTGCGCCACCAGATGACCGCGGGTCTGCAGCGGGAATTCGAAGCGCTGCGCAAGGACATCGAACGGGCTTTCCAGTCTGGCGCAAGGCCCGGTGCTTCGGCCAAGGGCAGCGCTGAACTCGGCCTTGAGTTCGAGCGGCTTTCGGGCGCCATCCAGACCTTGGCCGAGAAGAGCGACGACAGAAGCGTCAACATGCTGCGGCTCGAACTCGAACAGGTCAAAGCCGCGCTCGACACGCTGGCACGCGAAGAGAGCGTGCAGAAGGTCGACCGCCGCTGGGACGATTTCGATCGCCGCTGGACGGCGTTCGAAGACCGCGTCGACGCCGACCAGCGCAAGCGCTCGGACGACCCGGGCCTGTCTGCTCTGACGGCCCGGCTGGAGCAAATCAGCAATGCCGTCAACAATTTGCCGGAATCGTTGTCGCTGCGTTCGCTGGAGGAGAAGGTGCGCACGCTTGCCGGCGCTGTCGACCATTTCGCCAGCCAGCAGGACAATCGCGGCAGCGACACGCTTGGCATGATCGACGAGCGGCTGGACGAGATTTCCCGCGCCATCGTTGCATCCACGGTCGCCGCGCAAGCCAATTCATTCGACCACGAGGCTTTCGAGCGCATCGAGAGGCGGATCGACTCGCTTGCCAGCCAGATCGAGGAAGTGGCGCAGGATCGGCCGGGCAACGCGGTCATGGACCGGCTGAGCACGCTATCCGGTCGGGTCGACGAGCTCGCCGGTCGCGCCAATCTGCCCGAGCAGGCGATGGAGCGCCTGGCCAAGCAGATCGCACTCATCGCCGACAAGATCGACCAGGCGCCCGCCATGCCTGACGCCGACTACATCTTCCATGGGCTGGAGCAACGCTTCGACGTGCTGTCGAGCATGATGGAACGCCGCCAGGGTGACGCCATCGAACAGGGCAACATGCTGTTCCGCGATCTCGAGCGCAGACTGGACGAGGTTGCCGACAGGCTCGACCAGCGCATGCCGCAGGTCGACAGCGCCGGCATCATGGAAGCCATCGATGCCCGCTTTACGGCGCTCGCCAAGCGTATGGAAACGCGTGTACCCGATCCCGCGGGCGAAGCCGCGATCCGCGGTCTGGAGAGCCGGCTCGAAGACATTTCAAGCCGGCTGGACGCGTCGGCCGCACAGGTCGCCGGCATCGATCCGGCGCTGATCCGCAGCCTGGAAGCACAGGTTGCCGGCCTGTCCGCTCATCTTTCCAAGCCCAGCACCCCGCTGCCGGAATTCGAGGACATCAGCCCGCGTCTCAACGAAATTGAAAAATCGCTCGCAGGAACCCGCGATTCCATCCTTGGCGCGGCGCGCGAAGCGGCCGAGAACGCAGTGCAATCGCTGGCCGGTTCGAGCGCCAATACGAGCGCGGTTTCCGGCCTCGCCCAGGATTTGAAGACGCTTGAAACGCTGACGCGGCGCTCCGACGAGCGCAATTCGAGAACGTTCGAGGCCATCCACGACACGTTGCTCAAGATCGTCGACCGGCTGGGTTCGCTCGAACCCGGCGAGCCGGTCGAGGCGATGAGCGAATTGCTGGATGCGGCACCGGCCGAGCCGAGCAACTGGCGCGGCGCACGGCGGCCCAAAATGGCCGTCGACGCGCCGTCGATGGACATCGATCAGCCCCTGCCGCTGACTGGGGACATGGCCGATCTCGATGGCCGCGCCGCCGCCATCCTGCGCAACGAGCCGGGTGCGCGTGGCGACCTGGGTACGCGTAGCGACCTGGGTACGCGTGGCGACCTGGGTATTGGCATCGGCACGCGCACGCCGGCCGAGGCTGCCGCAGCGGCGGCCATGGCCGCGCTCGGTTCGGACACGATCGCCGAGAAAGGCGAACAGGCAGGCGGCCGCAAGTCGTTGTTCGGTGGCCTGGCTCGCGCCTTCAAGGGCAAGAAGGAGGCGGACATGCCGCCACTGGCCGGCTCGGCGCCGAGTGCCCCGATCCCGAGCGTCGATCTCGACGAGCCGCTCGATCCGAAAATGGCCAACCGGCCGCTGGAGCCCGGCTCCGGCGCACCTGACCTCAATGCCATCATGAAGCGCGTGCGTGACGAGCGCGGCCAGCCGGCCAAGCCCAGCGACACCGATGCCGCCAAATCGGACTTTATCGCCGCGGCCCGGCGCGCGGCGCAGGCCGCGGCCGCCGAGGCCGATGCGCTGAAGCGCCAGTCGACGGTGACCGGACCGGTGAAGGCGCTGCGGATCGGCGACCTGCTCAAGGCACGGCGCAAGCCGATCCTGATGGGGACAACCGCGATCCTGCTGGCGCTGGGCGCTCTGCAACTGGGCAAGGCCTTCTTCGCCGATCCGGCCCAGGTGGCGAGCAACGATGTCGCGCCGATCGTCGCCTCGCAGCCGGTGCAGACCGCCTCGCTCGATGCCGCGAGCCAGCCAAAGACGGACGCGCAGCCCGCGGCAGTGGAAAGCGCGCCGGACCATGCCGTCAGACAGGCCGAGCCGTCCGCACCGGCAACCAAGGATGACATGGCCGCGCAAAGCACTCCGTCGGGCGCCGAGCCGTCGATGGGTGCCGCGCCGACCGCCGAGCCGGTTCCCGCGCCCGTCGCCTTGGCCACATCGGCCGATGCGAACCCAGCGGTGTCCGAGACGACAGCCCCGGCTGCGCCGCCCTTGACCGTTCCGGTCGCCCCGGAAGCTGCCGATACCGACGCCGGCATCCAGCCTGTGGCGGCAGAGCCGACCACCGCCAAGGACACCACGGGCGCGGTTCCGCCGGTGGACGCTTCGCCGGCGACGACGGCAAAGTTCGACATTCCCGCTGACGCCGGCCCGGCCGCCTTGCGCGATGCCGCCGCCGGCGGCGACGCCAAGGCGCTGTTCGAGATCGGCTCGCGCTATGCCGAGTCGCGCGGCGTCAAGGAAGACATGGCGGCAGCGGCCAAATGGTACGAGAAATCGGCGGAACTCGGCTTCGCGCCGGCCGAATACCGCATCGGAAATTTCTACGAAAAAGGCATCGGCGTCGCGCGCGACATCAAGAAGGCGAAGACCTGGTACCAGCTTGCCGCAGCACAGGGCAACGCCAGCGGCATGCACAATCTGGCCGTCCTGTTCGCCATGGCGGCGGACGGCGTGACCGACAATGAATCGGCCGCGCACTGGTTCCAGGCGGCGGCCGATGTCGGCGTCAAGGACAGCCAGTTCAATCTCGGCATCCTCGCCGCCAAGGGCGTCGGCATGAAGCAGAACCTCGAGGAGTCCTACAAATGGTTCGCGCTCGTCGCCAAGACCGGCGACAAGGATGCGGCGGCCAAGCGTGACGAGATCGCCAATGCGCTGCGGCCCGAGCAGCTCGAGCGCGCCCGCGCCGCGACTGAGCTGTGGAAGGCCAAGCCGCTGGATGCGGCGGCCAATTCGGCCGATATTCCTGAATCCTGGCAGGACGGCACACCGCAGACGACAGCCAGCATCGACATGAAGAAGGCCGTCCAGAACATCCAGCGCATTCTCAACAAGAACGGCTACGACGCCGGCGGCGCCGACGGCAAGATGGGCCAGAAGACGAAGACCGCGATCATGGCTTTCCAGACCGACAACAAGATGCCGGCGACCGGCGAAGTCGACGAAAAACTGGTCAAGGCGCTGCTGGCGCGCAAATAACGGCGGAGGCGTCGTTTCCACGACGCCCTTGCCACACATTCGCCTGTTAACTGATTGAGATGTTTTTTGTTTCGGCGGCGTAGCGCGGTTTGACTTCGCAGCACCTCCGGCGCAAGAACGAATTGGCTTGTCGGTCCAAGATGCCCGCAACGGTTGCATTCGCCGACAGGCAGAACTGATCGAGACTGACGGGTGGGCATCTATCTCCCGATCGCGGAAATTTCCGTCAATATCTTCGTCCTGCTGGCCATGGGCGCGGCGGTGGGTTTCCTGTCGGGCATGTTCGGTGTCGGCGGCGGCTTCCTCATCACGCCGCTCTTGATCTTCTACAACATACCCCCGGCGATCGCGGTCGCCACCGGCGCCAACCAGGTCATCGCCTCCTCCGTCTCCGGCGTCCTTTCGCACATGAAGCGCGGTACGCTCGACTTCAAGCTCGGCGGGGTATTGCTGGCCGGCGGCATTGTCGGCTCCACCGGCGGCATCTACGTCTTCGCCTTCCTGCGCAGGCTCGGCCAGCTCGACCTGTTCATCTCGCTGCTCTACGTCGTGCTGCTCGGCACTGTCGGCGGGCTGATGCTGGTCGAAAGCGTCAATGCGCTGCGCGCCACGCGCAGCGGTGCGGCGCCGGTGCTGAAGAAATCCGGCCAGCACAACTGGATCCACCGCTTGCCGCTGAAGATGCGCTTCAGGGCGTCAAAACTGTTCGTCAGCGTCATCCCCGTACTTGGCCTTGGCGCCGGCATCGGCTTCCTGTCGTCGATCATGGGCGTCGGCGGCGGCTTCATCATGGTGCCGGCACTGATCTATCTGCTGAAAGTGCCGACCAACGTCGTCATCGGCACCTCGCTGTTCCAGATCATCTTCACCTCCGCCTACACGACGCTGGTCCACGCCACCACCAACCAGACGGTCGATGTCGTGCTGGCCTTCCTGCTGATGGCGGGCGGCGTCGCCGGCGCGCAGTACGGCGCCAAGGCCGGCCAGAGGCTGCGCGGCGAGCAGCTCAGGGCGTTGCTGGCGCTGCTCGTACTGGCGGTGGCGATACGATTGGCGATCGATCTGTTCGTCACCCCACCCAACCTCTATTCGCTGTCTGCCGCGGGCCTCAACTGATGAGGGCTCGCAACACATTCGCAACCGCTATTGTCCTGTCGCTGCTTGCGGCCGCCTTGCCGGCGAAGGCACAGGTCCCGCTGACCGAAGGCATCCAGATCGGGCTCTCCACCGACAACGTCTCGATCACCGCCGGCTTTTCCGGAGCCGACCTGACCATCTTCGGTTCGCTGGAAAACCCGGATCCACTCGTCGCGCGCCAAGGCCGTTACGACGTCATCGTCGTGCTCGAAGGCCCGCCCAAGCCGGTGGTGGTGCGTCGCAAGGACAGGGTGCTCGGCGTCTGGGTCAATCTGGACTCCGAAACCTTCGAAAACGTGCCGGTCTCCTATTCGGTGGCGACGACGCGGCCGCTGCAGGACATCACCGAACCCAACAGCTATAAGCAGCTGTCGCTCGGCGCCTCCAACCTCTACATGCAGCCCGCCGATGCCGGCGACAGCCCGGCGACGATCGAGGAGTTCACGGCGGCACTGCGGGAGCGCAAGTCGGCGACCGGCCTCTACAGCGAGAATGTCGGCGGCGTGCAATTCCTGTCGCAGAACCTTTTCCGCGCCACGGTGAGGCTGGCGCCAAATGTGCCAGTTGGAACCCATAAAGCCCGCGCGTTCCTGTTCAAGAGCGGCCTGTTCATCAAGGAAAGCTCGGCCCAGCTCGAAATCCGCAAATCCGGTTTCGAACAGTCGATCTTCCGTGTCGCCCACAATTATTCCTTCCTCTATGGCGTGTTCGCGATCTCGCTGGCCATGCTGACCGGCTGGCTCGGAAGGCTGATCTTCCGGCGAGATTAATGCATGTCGCCCAAAAGTGGCCCCGGTTTTGGGAGAACGACATGCATCGAATCAAAGACCTGAAGTGCGTCGCGTGAATCCGCTCAAACGCGACGCACTTCAGAACTTTCCCCGAAAAGTGGTTTCCCTTTGCCGAGGCATGCGGTAGACCGCGCTCCCCAGCCAAATGGCAGACACAAACAATTCGGTTCGGCAGAGCAGCCTGTCCCCGGGCAGCGCGCGATTTCTCGGCGCCTGTCGGCTCGCCGACGACAAATACAGGAACTTGTCATGCGACCAGCCTTCGGCGGCATCGACTTCGGGACTTCGAACTCCACCGTTGGCGTGGTCCGCAACGGGCAGCCGCGCCTTGTCGCGCTGGAGGACGGCCAGGTCACGCTGCCCAGTGCCGTGTTCTTCAACTTCGAGGACAACCGCACCTGCTTTGGCCGTCACGCCATCGCCAACTACACCGACAGCATCGAAGGCCGGCTGATGCGTTCGCTGAAGAGCGTGCTCGGCAGTTCGCTGGCCCATGAAAAGACCCGCATCAAATCGCGGTCGATCGGCTTCATGGAGATCGTCGGCCTGTTCCTCGGGCATCTTAAGAAACAGCTGGAAGCAGATGCCGGCGATACGGTCGAGACAGTCGTTCTTGGCCGGCCGGTGCAATTCGTCGACGACGACACGGAAGCCGACGCGAAGGCGCAAATCGAACTCGAGAACGCCGCCCGTGCCCAGGGCTTCAAGCACATCGCTTTCCAGTTCGAGCCGATCGCGGCGGCGCTCGACTACGAGCAGAAGGTGACGCGCGAGGAACTGGCGCTGATAATCGATATGGGCGGCGGCACGTCGGACTTCTCGATCGTGCGCGTCTCGCCGCAGCGCTCCCGGTCGCTCGACCGCAAGGACGACATCCTGGCCAGCCGGGGCGTCCATATCGGCGGCACGGATTTCGATCGGCTGCTGAGCATCGCCCATGTGATGCCGCAGCTCGGCTATTTGACGCCGACCAAGGACGGCAAGCGCAATCTGCCGGCCAGCTACTTCATCGACCTCGCGACATGGCAGCGCATCAATCTGGTCTACACGGCCAAGGCGATGACGCATCTGCGCCAGATCCGCTACGAGGCCGAGCGCGCCGACCTGGTCGACCGCTTCATCCACATCGTCGAGCACCGCTACGGACATGCGCTGGCGGCTCTTGTCGAAAAGGCCAAGATCGAGCTGACCGACGGCTCGTCCGCCCATGTAGCCGTGAAGCTGGCGGGTGCGGAGTTCGCCGCCGAAATCACGCGCAACGGGCTGGATGCCACGATCGCCAGGAATATCGAGCGTGTCACAGCAACGGTGGCGCAGACCATCCGTGACGCTGAGGTGAAGCCATCCGACATCACCGCGGTGTTCCTGACTGGCGGATCGACCGCGATCCCGCTGGCCAGACGAGAAATCCTGTCGCTGGTGCCGCAGGCGTCCGTCATCGAAGGCGACATGTTCGGCTCGGTCGGACTTGGCCTGGCGCTAGATGCCCAACGGAAGTTCGGCTGATCAGGGTCCATTGATATTCAGGTGATGCCGGCCTGCAAATGGCTGGTACCTGCGCTTCCGGTGCTCACGTACTTTAAGTACGCTCCGCTCCGGTTCTCGGCATCAGCCATTTTCGACTCGGCCTGACCTGAATTTCAACGGACCCTACCTTGGCGCGGACCCGTTCATCTCCGTACCCAAATGCGCCTTGAGCGCCATCTGGGCCAGGCTGGCCTGGCGATCGCGATGGGTGATCATGGCGAAGTCGCGTTTCGGCAGTTCCAGCGGCACGGATTTGAGACTGCCTTCGGCGACGGCGCGCGCCACGACAAGTTCGGAAATGATGGTCGCGCCGGCCCCCGCCTCGACGGCCTGGCGAATAGCTTCATTGCTCGGCAGCACCAGAAATATCTGCAGGTCGGCGAGCGAAATCCCTTCGTGGCGCGCCAGATCCTCCAGCACCTCGCGCGTGCCCGAACCACCCTCACGGATGATCCAGCGCAGACCCTTGATGTCAGGGCGGCCGGGCGTGACTTCGGGGATCTCCGGATGCGCGCTGGCAACCACCAGCATCAGCCTGTCGACGTCGACCTTGGTGCGGCGCAGTATGTCGGACTCGGTGCGGCCTTCGACCAGGCCGAGATCCGCAGCGCCATCGAGGACATTGGCCTCGACCTGCCTGGTGTTGCCGATGGAGACGCTCAGCCTGACGGCCGGATAGGCTTCGTGGAAGGAAGCCAGCCGGCGCGGCAGCCAATAGCTGGCGATGGTCTGGCTGGCGGCGATCGAGAGGCTGCCGGTGACGGTCTGTGAGACATGCTCCAGCACATTGCGCGCGGCGGCGGCCCGCTCGAGCACGGCCTTGGCCTCCGGCAGGAACCGGTGGCCGGTCTGGGCAAGCTCGATGTTGCGGCCGACGCGGTTGAACAGATGGACGCCGTGCTGTTCTTCAAGCGCCCGGATGGCGGCCGATGCGGCCGACTGCGAAATGCCCAGCAGTTCCGCCGCCTTGGTCATATGGCCGCGCTCTGCGACGGCGACGAAAATCCGCAGCTGGTCCAGGGTCATGTCTGCATTAAGAACCAATATCGATCGAATTTACAAGAACAACTGATTAGACAGATCGATAGCTTTATTCTAAGTTTTTGAACGAAGTTAGAAAAAATTCGCCGAGAGATCGCAGAGAGCAGAATGATCGGGCGGTTCAGATCCCTGCTTGCGCATTGGACCCGCGGCATAAGACGGCGGCTGGCCGGCGATCGCTACCACCCGGAAGAGCATTACATGCGCGGCCCCGGACCGAAGACGCGGGCCAAATCCATGGGTCGTACAGGCGCCACCGGATCATGATGCAGGGACCGCCGCGCGGCGCGAATTCGGCACCATCGCAACGCCCGCTTGCCGACACGCGCGCGCCTGACGAAGGCGACGGCGTCGACACCTCGCCTGATGTTTCCGACAGCGTCGCCAAGACGACCTGCTACATGTGCGCCTGCCGCTGCGGCATCGATGTGCACATCAAGAATGGCAAGGTCCGCTACATCAACGGCAACAAGGACCACCCGGTCAATCGCGGCGTGATCTGCGGCAAGGGCAGCTCCGGCATCATGCAGCACTACAGCCCGGCAAGGCTGAAGAAGCCATTGCTGCGCACCGGCCCTCGCGGCTCCGGCGAATTCCGCGAGATCGAGTGGGAAGAGGCGTTTTCGATCGCCACCGAACGGCTCTCGGCCATCCGCCGGACCGACCCTAAGAAACTGGCCTTCTTCACCGGCCGCGACCAGTCGCAGTCGCTGACCGGCTGGTGGGCGAGCCAGTTCGGCACGCCGAACTTTGCCGCCCATGGCGGCTTCTGCTCAGTCAACATGGCGGCCGGCGGTCTCTACACGATCGGCGGTTCGTTCTGGGAATTCGGTGAGCCCGACTGGGACAACACCCGGTATTTCATGCTGTTCGGCGTCGCCGAGGATCACGATTCCAACCCGATCAAGATCGGCCTCGGCAAACTCAAGGCGCGCGGCGCCAAGGTCGTCTCGATCAATCCGTGCCGCACCGGCTACAATGCCATCGCAGACGACTGGATCGGCATTCGGCCCGGCACCGATGGGCTGTTCGTGTTCGCCCTCATCCACGAATTGCTCAAGGCGGGCCGCGTCGATCTCGATTATCTGCTGCGCTACACCAATGCCCATGTTCTCGTCGTGCAGGAGCCGGGTGCCGCCGATGACGGGCTGTTCGTGCGCGACGCCGACGGAAATCCCCTGGCGTGGGACAGGGTTGCGAAGACGCCTGTCGGCGCCACTGATGCCAGTGCGAAGCCGGCACTGACGGGCAGCTTCACGATCGGCGGGCGCCACTGCGTCCCGGTGTTCCAGCTCATCGCCGACCGCTACCTCGATGAGAGTTATGCGCCGGACGCGGTCGCCGAGCGCTGCGGCATTGCCGCCGATACGATCCGCAGGATCGCCGCCGAACTTGCGCATGTCGCCTTCGAACAGACGATCGAACTGCCGATCGCCTGGACCGATTGGGCCGGACGCCGGCATGAGACCATCAAGGGGCGGCCTGTCTCGATGCACGCCATGCGCGGCATCTCGGCCCATTCGAACGGCTTTCACACCTGCCGCGCCATCCATCTCCTCCAGGTGTTGCTGGGCACGGTGGATGTTCCCGGCGGTTTCCGTTTCAAGCCGCCCTACCCCCGCTCCGCGCCGCCCGGTCCGAAGCCGGCAGGCAAATCCATCAAGCCGATGACGCCTCTCGACGGCATGCCACTCGGTTTCGTCTGCGGGCCGGACGATTTGCTGGTCAATGAGGCCGGCACGCCTCTTCGCATCGACAAGGCCTATTCATGGGACGCGCCGCTGGCCGCGCATGGGCTGATGCACACGGTCATCCGCAACGCCTGGGCCGGCGATCCTTACCCGATCGACACGTTGATGATGTACATGTCGAACATGGCGTGGAATTCCTCGATGAACACCGTCGAGACCATCGCCATGCTGACCGACCATGATGATGCGGGCAATTACAGGATCCCCTTCATCATCTATTCCGACGCCTATTATTCCGAGACCGTGCCATTCGCCGACCTGGTGCTGCCGGACACCACCTATCTCGAGCGGCATGACTGCATCAGCCTGCTCGACCGGCCGATCAGCCATGCCGACGGACCGGGCGACGCCATCCGCCATCCCGTTGTCGAGCCGGACCGCGATGTCCGGCCCTTCCAGTCGGTGCTGATCGAACTCGGCGCCCGGCTCGGCCTGCCCGGTTTCGTCAACGATGATGGCTCGGCCAGATATGCCGACTATGCCGACTACATCGTCAACCATGAGCGTACGCCTGGCATCGGCCCCCTGGCCGGCTGGCGCGGCAAGGACGGAACCTCGACCGGCAGGGGCGAGGCCAACCCGGACCAGCTGCAGCGCTACATCGACAATGGCGGTTTCTGGCACCATGATTTCGCCGACGACCAGCGCTACTATAAGATGGCCAACCGCTCCTATCTCGACTTCGCGGTGCAGATGGGCTTCATCCCGAAGGCGGAGCCGATCGTCTTCCAGCTCTACTCCGAGCCGCTGCAGCGCTTCCGCCTTGCCGCACGTGGGCATGGCCCTGTCTTGCCACCAAAGGGTGACCGCCAGCGCATCGAGACCTACATGGACCCGCTGCCGTTTTGGTACATGCCCTTCGAGGAAGCGGTCGTCGACCTCGAAAAATATCCGCTGCATGCGCTGACGCAGAGGCCCATGCACATGTACCATTCCTGGGGATCGCAGAATGCGTGGCTGCGGCAGATCACCAGCCAGAACCGGCTGTTCGTGCATCACCGGACGGCAGCCGGCCTCGGACTTGTCGACGACGACTGGGTGTGGATCGAAAGCATCAACGGCAAGGTTAAGGGGCAGATCAAGCTGATCGACGGGGTCAACGAAAGCACGGTCTGGACCTGGAACGCCATCGGCAAGCGGCGCGGCAGCTGGGGGCTGAAGGACGACGCGGCCGAGAGCAACCGTGGCTTCCTGCTCAACCATATCATCGGCGACCAGACCTCGGCTGACGCTCAGGGCAAGCGCTATTCGAATTCCGATCCGGTCACCGGCCAGGCGGCATGGTTCGACCTGCGCGTGCGCATCGTCAAATGCGCGGCTGAGGAAGCCGGCTTCACTGAGCCGCAGTTCCAGCGTTTCCAGCAGCCACCGCATTTCGAACCTTCACCCGACAGACTGACTTTCGGCGCTGAATTCCGCAGGGCGAGAGAGGCGACCGAATGACCTGTCTGCCAAGCCAAAGCGGCAAGAAGCTCGGCCTCGTCATCGATCTCGACACGTGCGTCGGCTGCCAGGCCTGTGTCACCGCCTGCAAGGAATGGAACACCGGCGGCCACATGGCGCCGCTGACCGACATCGACCCCTATGGCGGCCACGTCGACGGCGTCTGGTTCAACCGCGTGCACGCTTACGAGCACACGACCGAGATGGGCGGGCGCACCGTCAATTTTCCGCGTTCCTGCCTGCATTGCGAGACACCGGCCTGCGTCACCGTCTGCCCGACCGGCGCCTCCTACAAGCGGGCCTCGGACGGCATCGTGCTGATCGACGAGGACAAGTGCATCGGCTGCAAATTGTGCAGCTGGGCCTGTCCCTATGGCGCGCGAGAATTCGATACGGACGTCGGGGTGATGAAGAAGTGCACGCTGTGCGTCGACCGCATCTACAATGACAATCTGGCCGAAGAGGACCGCGTACCGGCCTGCGTCGCCGCCTGCCCGACCAGCGCCCGGCATTTCGGCGATCTCGGCGATCCCCTGTCGGCGGTTTCGCAACTGGTGGCGGAGCGTGGCGGCGTCGACCTGATGCCTGAGCTCGGCTATCGCCCGACCAACAAATATCTACCGCCGCGCGCCCACACCAATCGCGCCGCATCGGTGGCAGCACCCGCACTCGAACCGGTGCGGGCCGAAGGCGGTTTCCTCGGCTGGGTCGACCGCATGCTTTCGAACTGACCCATGCATCCAGCCTTCTCCGTCGTCTTCTTCACCACCGCCACCGGTGCGGGCTACGGCCTGCTCGCGCTGCTGGGCGTGCTCGGAGGCTTCCAGATCATCCCGCCCGATTTCTGGCTGGGCTTCATCGGCATGGGGCTGGCGCTCGGCCTGATCGTAGCCGGACTGTTGTCCTCGACCGGCCACCTCGGCAGACCCGAACGCGCCTGGCGGGCCTTCTCGCAGTGGCGCAGTTCCTGGCTGTCGCGCGAAGGTGTTGCCTCGGTCATCACCTTCATTCCGGCGGGACTGTTCGGCATCGGTTGGATATTCTTCGGCAAGACCGATGGCTGGGTCGGCATCGCCGGATCTCTGGCCGCCATCGGCGCAATCATCACCGTCTGCACCACCGGCATGATCTATGCGTCGCTGAAGCCGATCGCCCAATGGCACAGCCACTTCACCCTGCCCGGCTACCTCATCTTCTCGACGATGACCGGCAGCGTGCTGCTGAACGCGCTGCTGCAGGGCTTTGCCTTCGGTTCGAAGATGCTTCTGGCGGCTTGCTTGCTGCTTACTTTGCTCGGCTGGGGCTGGAAAGTGGCGACCTGGCACTACAACGACCGATTGGAGATCGCGACCACCGCCAACACCGCGACCGGGTTGGCCGGAGGCACGGTGCGGTCGCTGGAATGGCCGCATACCGAGGAAAATTATCTGCTCAAGGAAATGGGTTTCCGCATCGCGCGCAAGCACGGCACGCGACTGCGCCAGATCACCCAGCTTCTGGCCTTCGTGTTGCCCTTGGGGCTGCTCGCCATTGTGTTCGCCCTGCCATGGCCGCTGGCAGCGTTGCTGACGGTACTTGCTGCTGCAATCCAGTTCGCCGGCATGCTGGTCGAACGTTGGCTGTTCTTCGCCGAGGCGAAGCACACGGTTACGCTCTACTATGGCAGGTAAGGTTGTTTAGCCCGGCCGCAGCATCGAGCCGGAAATGGCAAAGATGCGTTGGGCGCCCAGCATATAAGCCATCAGCGTGTCCAGCCGGAACAGCCCGGCATAGGCGCGGTCGAGCACGTTGAGCGAGCCGGTATAGGCGCCAAAGGCTGGCATGATCATGCGACCGCCGTCGCCGGCAAAGCAGCGGCGCCTCACCGAGCGGCCCTGCTGGACTATGCGGGCGCAGGGATGCAGATGGCCCGCTATTTCGCCTTCGACACGCTGCTTCGACGGCTCATGCCGGAACAGCAGCGAGCCTATAGCAAGTTCCCGCACCGTTTCGCCAGGCAGGTCGGCCGGCGCTTCCGGGTCGTGATTGCCGGCGACCCAGAACCAGTCTCGGCCTGCCATCAGCGCTTCCAGCCGCTCGCGGAAACTTGCGTGCATACGTTGGGCGCCGCCGCCATCGTGAAAGCTGTCGCCCAGGCTGATGACGATCGACGGCTGGTAGTCCGATATCACGGCCTGAAGCCGCAGCAAGGTCGCACCGGTGTCGTAGGGCGGGATCAACGTGCCGCGCCGTGCCAGCGACGAACCCTTTTCCAGATGCAGATCGGACACGGCCAGAAGCTTAAGCTCAGGAAAATAGAGCACGCCGCGCGGGTCGCAGACAGCGCGCTCGCCAGCGATGCCGACGAGATCGGCCTCGGCGATCAGCGATGTGCGCGCCAGCGAAAAATTCATTCCACACTCATTCCCGGCCCCATGGCCTCCTCGACCAATGTCGCCGCATCCATCAAAAGCGTTTCATCGGCTTCGCCATGGACCGGCATCTTGCCGATCTCGAGCATGATCGGCACGGCGAGCGGCGATATCTGTTCGAGTGCCTTATGCACGATTCGACCCTGGATGCGCGAGAGCATGTCGGCAAGTCTGCTGACATCGAGCAGGCCGGTGGCCGCATCGGCACGTGTCGCCTGAAGCAGGATGTGGTCCGGTTCATGGCTGCGCAGCACGTCGTAGATCAGGTCGGTCGAGACCGTGACCTGGCGACCGCTCTTTTCCTGTCCGGGGTGGCGTTTCTCGATCAATCCCGAAATCAGTGCACAATTGCGGAAAGTGCGCTTGAGAAGCCAGCTGTCGGCCAGCCAGGCTTCGAGGTCATCGCCCAGCATGTCCTGGTCGAAAAGCGCGCCAAGCGAAGGCTTCCTGGCTTTGAACATCGCGCCCATGTCGCCCAGCGACCATATCGCCAAGGCATAATCGGTGGCGACGAAGCCGAGCGGCCTGGCTCCTGCTCTGTCGAGGCGGCGGGTTAGCAGCATGCCGAGCGTCTGGTGCGCCAGCCTGCCCTCGAACGGGTAAGCCACCAGATAGTGGCGGTTGCCGCGCGGAAAGGTCTCGATCAGCAGGTCGTCACGTTTGGGCAGCACCGATTTGTCGGCCTGAAACCGCAGCCAATCGGCGACCTGCTCGGGCAGTTTCTTCCATCGCTGCGGGTCGTCCAGCATGATGCGGACCTGTTCGGCGAGATAGGTCGAAAGCGGGAACTTGCCGCCGCCATAGTAAGGCACCTTGGCATCGCTGCCGGGCGCGTTCGACACGAAGCATTCATTCTCGCGGATGCCTTCGAAGCGCAGAACCTTGCCGGCGAACATGAAGGTGTCGCCATGCGTCAACGTTTCGAGGAAGGCCTCCTCGATCTTGCCGAGAACCCGGCCGCCGCGCGAAGCCGCGCCCTTGCTGCCTGCTTGCACATAGCGCACGTTAAGCGCCGGCACCTCGATGATGGTGCCGACATTCAGCCTGTATTGCTGGGCGACGCGCGGATTGGACACCCGCCAGAACCCATCCTTGTTCAGGCGTATGCGGGCGTAGCGCTCGTAATTCTTGAGCGCGTAGCCGCCGGTGGCGACGAAATCGATGACGCGATCGAAAGTCGGCCGGTCGAGGCTGACATAGGGCGCAGCCGTTCGCACTTCCTCGAACAGATCATCGGCACGGAATGGCGCGCCGCAGGCGCAGCCGAGCACATGCTGGGCCAGCACGTCGAGCCCGCCATCGATCAAGGGAGGCGTGTCCTGCGCGCCGAGATAGTTGGCGTCGAGGGCGGCCCGGCATTCCAGCACCTCAAAGCGATTGGCCGGGATGAGGATCGCCTTGGACGGCTCGTCCATGCGGTGGTTGGCGCGGCCGATGCGTTGCGCCAGCCGGCTCGCCCCCTTCGGCGCACCGACATGCACAACCAGATCGACATCGCCCCAGTCGATGCCGAGGTCGAGCGTCGAGGTGGCGACGATGGCGCGCAGTGCGTTTTCCCCCATCGCCTTTTCGACGCGCCGACGCTGGGCGACGTCGAGCGAACCGTGATGCAGCGCGATCGGCAACGTATCCTCGTTGACCCGCCACAATTCCTGGAACAGCAGCTCCGCCTGGCTGCGCGTGTTGACGAACAACAGGGTCGTCTTGTGGCGCTTGATCTCGCGATAGATTTCCGGCGTGGCGTAGCGCGCCGAATGTCCCGCCCATGGCACCCGCTCTTCGGAATCGAGGATGGAAATCTCCGGTTTCGCGCCCCCGGTGACGACGATCAGTTCCGCCATGTCATGGCCTGTCGAACCCTTGGGCGGATTCTGGCTGACCAGCCAGCGCCGCAACTCGTCCGGCTCGGCCACCGTCGCCGACAGCCCGATGGTTTGCAGACCAGGGACAAAGCTGCGCAACCGCGCCAGACCGAGCGCCAGCAGATGTCCGCGTTTCGACGTCACCAGCGAGTGCAGTTCGTCGAGCACGACGTAGCGCAGATCTTCGAAGAAACGTTTTGCATCGCCTGCCGCTATCAGCAGCGCCAGTTGCTCGGGCGTGGTCAGCAGGATGTCGGGCGGCACCAGCTTCTGGCGCTGGCGCTTGTGCGCCGGCGTGTCGCCGGTGCGCGTTTCGATGATGACGGGCAGGCCGATCTCTTCCACCGGCTTGCCGAGATTGCGCTCAATATCGACGGCAAGCGCCTTCAGCGGTGAGATGTAGAGCGTGTGGATACCGCGACGCGCCTGGCCCGGCTTTCTCTTGGGCCGGTTGGCCAGTTCGGTCAGCGAAGGCAGGAACCCGGCCAGCGTCTTGCCGGCACCGGTCGGCGCAATCAGCAGGACTGATTGCCCGGCCTGGGCTTTCGCCAGAAGTTCGATCTGATGGGCGCGCGGCGACCAGCCTTTCTCGCCAAACCATCTGATGAATGGTTCGGGCAGGGCCACGGCGGCATTCTGTTCGGCAAGGCGCGGCTGCTCTGTCACCTGCCAGAGGTAGCGCGACGGCAGTCAATCGCCAAGAAGAATCGGAACAAAAGGGGATCGTTCTTCCCTAAGGCCGCCGAAACCCTGTCGGACCGCCGTAGAGGTATCCGATGCGGGCGACGGCGTCCTTCAGCCCTTCGCGCGACACCAGCATGGTGTGGCCGTTGGCGTGGATCATCGTGTCGGCATCGGTCATGACGGCGACATGGCCCTTCCAGAACACCAGATCGCCGCGTCGCAACCCGGAGAAATCAGGTCCCGGTTCCAGCGGCTCGCCGAGTGTCGCCGCCTGCATGTCGGTATCGCGCAGCACGTCGCTGCCGGCCATGCGCATCGCCAGTTGCACCAGCCCCGAACAGTCGATGCCGAAACCGGAAGTGCCACCCCAGAGATAGGGCGTGCCGAGAAACGCCTCGGCAACCGCGACATAGTCGGAGGCAGCTTCCCTGAGCGGCCGCAGGTGACCTGCGATCAGCGCCTCGCCGGAAGGCAGGACCGCATAGTGCGTACCGCGCGTCTCGGCAGCCTCCGTCACTGTCACCGTCGATCCCATCGACAATTGTCCGGCGATTGGAAAGCGCAGATCCGGCCCGGGGTAGAGGAAGGTGCGCGGCACGCAGACGATGTGAGTGGCCGCATGATCCCGGCCCCCGAGCATCGTGTCGGCGACATAGCCGACATAGCCGTCGCGTTCGGCCTGGACCCAAGCCCAGCCTTCAGCGACATCGAAGACCAGAACATCGTCGCCGAACAGCGCCTGCGTGTTGATGCCGGCATCCGGCCGCGGCGCCTTGCGCATATCGGCCACTGACGCGATGACCCGCGCCGGCCGGCCGGCGACGAAGCGGTCGGCGACGACCTCGCCCTTCAGCCTTGCATCGGCGAGGTCGGAACGAAAAGCGTGAAGGCGGGCATCCCTGGCAGTCAAATCGAGCACCTATGCTGAAAAGGTAATCCGCTCACATCGGCAGTTCGAGCGCCTTGGCGATGATACCATCGCCGAAGCGCTCGACAAAGAGCGCGCCCTCGACCGTGCGCCTGATCAGAACATTGCGCTTGTCGAGTTCGTCGCGATGGCGCGAGACGAGTTTCAAAGCGCCCATCGTGTCGAGCGCGCGGGTGATCACGGGCTTGGTGACATTGAGGCGCGCGGCGAGCCCGCGCACGGTGTGCGGCGGCGGGTCGAGATAGATGGTGAACAGGATTGCCGTCTGGCGCATGGTCAGATCGGGCGCGTCGTCGCGCACCTGCGACAGCATCACCTGCTGCCACAGTCGCAAGGCCTGGCTCGGGCGCATCGCAATCGACATCGCGCCAGCATGACGGCAAATTGTTTCGGTTCCGTTTCAGTCAAAGCGATTGCCGTCTCTCGCCTGCGACTGTCAGCCGTAGCGTTTCGCGATGATCCGCTCCAGCGCGCGGATGCCTTGCGCCTCGCCGCCGGCGGGGCCATGCGGACGGTCGGCCGGGTTCCAGGCGAAGATGTCGAAATGCGCCCAGCCCGCAGTTTTTTCGACGAAGCGCTTGAGGAACAGCGCCGCCGTGATCGAGCCGGCGAAACCATCCGGGGTGACATTGTTGATGTCGGCGATCTTCGACGACAGTTTTGCATCGTAGGGCCGCCACAGCGGCATGCGCCACAGCGGATCCTCGACCGCGACGGAAGCCGCCGCAAGATCGGATGCCAGCGCTTCGTCACTTGTGTAAAACGGCGGCAGATCGGGGCCGAGCGCGACACGGGCAGCCCCGGTCAGTGTCGCCATGTCGACCAGAAGCTGAGGCTCCTCCTCGTCGGCCAGCGCCAGCGCATCGGCCAGCACCAGCCGTCCCTCGGCATCCGTGTTGCCGATCTCGACAGTGATGCCCTTGCGGCTCACCAGCACGTCGCCAGGCCGGAAGGCGTTGCCGGCAATCGAATTCTCAACTGCGGGAATGAGCACGCGCAGTCGCACATTCAGCCCGGCAGCCATGATCATCGAGGCGAGGCCAAGCACATTGGCGGCACCGCCCATGTCCTTTTTCATCAGCAGCATGCCGGACGATGGCTTGATGTCGAGACCGCCCGTATCGAAGCAGACGCCCTTGCCGACCAGCGTCACCTTCGGCGCCCCTTGCTGCCCCCACTGCATATCGATCAGGCGCGGCGCGCCGGCCGACGCACGGCCGACAGCATGGATCATCGGGAAATTCCGGTCGAGGAGATCGTCACCCTTGACCACCGAGACTTCGGCCTTGTGCCTGGCGGCCAGGGTCCGCACCGCCTGCTCCAAATCTTCCGGGCCCATATCGCTGGTCGGCGTGTTGACCAGATCGCGTGTCAGGAAGACGCCATCGGCAATGCGGCGAACGCGCCCGGCATCGACGCCTGCCGGCAGGCCGAAGCGCAGCGCCCTGCCTGACTTCTTGCCGTAACGGGTGAAGATATAGCCGCCGAGCACCAGCGCGATCGCCGCGAGATCCGGCTCGGCCGGCGTCGAGGCGAAATGCCAGTCGCCTTCCGGCAAGGCTTTCGACAGTGCGCCGAGGGCGAGCGCGCCTTCGCCATCGCCGACGCCGAACAAGGCGCCGCCGAGCGCCCCGTTTTCGCCGGGCACGACCAGCGTCTTGCCTGCCTCGCCGGAAAAGCCGTTGGCCCTGGCCCAGGCGACAGCGGCCGGCGCAAGGCCGGCCGCGTCCAGACCGTCCCTGGCGATCAGATGGACCGGCAGCGCGCCCGGCAATGTCTTCCCAACGAGTTCGACAGGCATGCGATGTTCTCCGTGTGAGTCGCCGTTCTTAACCGTCCGTTAGGGTTAACAGAATATTTCTGCGGGAGGGAAGACGGCCACGCTATGGCCGCGCATGAATGGAGGCTTAGGTGGCCATGCCGACCAACCGCAGGATCGATGCCAGGGGAAAACGGCTCATCATCACGGCCCTTGTGCTGGCGCTGGCGGCGGGCGTCGCCGGTTGCGGAACCGACAAGCTCTCCACCGGCTCTATCGCACGCACCGGCGGCAAGCCGCTGGAAAGCATGTCGGCCGGGGAACTGCACAATGCCACCGGCGCACTCGGCCAATCCTACGCGAAGAACCCCAACGACAAGCGGATCGCGACGAATTATGCGGCGGCATTGCAGATGGATGGCGACGCCGATCAGTCGCTCGCCGTGATGCGCAAGCTCGCCATCGCTTTCCCCAAGGATCGTGACGTTCTTGCCTCCTATGGCAAGGCGCTGGCCGCCAATGGCCAGTTCGAGGCGGCGCTCGACGCCGTGCGCCGCGCTCAAACACCGGAATATCCCGACTGGAAGCTGGTGTCGGCCGAAGCGGCCATTCTCGACCAGACCGGCCAGAAGGACGATGCACGCCAGCTTTACCGCAAGGCGCTCGACCTCAAGCCGAACGAGCCTTCCGTGCTCTCCAATCTTGGCATGTCGTATGTGCTGGAAGGTGACCTGCGCACCGCCGAAACCTATATGCGCTCGGCCGCGCAACAGCCGAATGCGGACAGCCGCGTCCGCCAGAACCTGGCACTGGTCGTCGGCCTGCAAGGCCGGTTCGACGAGGCCGAGAAGATCGCCTCGCAGGAGCTCTCGCCCGAACAGGCGCAGGCAAACGTCGCCTATCTCAGGCAGATGTTGGCCCAGCAGAATGCCTGGAGCCAGCTCAAGGACCAGGACAAGCCGAAATCCGCGACCAACTGAGACCACAATCCCGATGCCCAACGAAGAAGCCGCGCTGCATGCGCGGCTTCTTCGTTTGAGGGAATGCAGGAATTTACCTCGCCGCTACTGGGCGTTTGTTGCCGGCGTCGCATGATCGCCGAAGATACCGCGTTGGCTGACCTGAATGCCGGCAGGACCCAAAATGATGGCGAAGAGCACCGGCAGGAAAAACAGGATCATCGGCACGGTAAGTTTTGGCGGCAGGGCGGCCGCCTTCTTCTCGGCCGCATTCATGCGCATGTCGCGGCTTTCGGCGGCAAGCACGCGCAGTGCATGCGCCACCGGCGTGCCGTAACGCTCGGCCTGGACGAGCGCCTGCGACACCGACTTGACCGAATCCAGGCCGGTGCGGCTTGCCAGGTTCTCGTAGGCCTGCTTGCGCTCCGGCAGATAGGAAAGCTCGGCGTTGGTGAGGATGAATTCTTCCGCCAGCGGCACCGATTGCGCACCGATCTCGTCGGCGACCTTGCGCAGTGCCGCTTCCACCGACATGCCCGATTCGACGCAGATCAGCATCAGATCGAGCCCATCCGGCCATGCCATCTGGATCGACTGCTTGCGCTTGGTGGCGCGGTTGTTGACGTAGATGACCGGTGCGTAGAAGCCGCTGTAAGCAACGAGGACGCAGACGAACAGCCTGATGACCAGTGGCTTGTCGGGCAGCCCTCCGAGCACGAAGATGTAGATTGCGGCCAGCGCGAAACCGACAAAAGGAAGCACGAGACGGAAGAAAAGGAACCGCGTCAGCGGATTCTGTCCACGAAAACCGGCCACCTTGAGTTTCTGCAATGTGCTCTCATCGGCGAGCGCGCGTCTCAGATCCAGCCGGTCGACAATGTTGCGCATGCCGATCGACTGTTCCTCGCGCAAGCCCTTGCGACGGCGGTCGGCCTCGACCGCAAGCCGGGCGCGCTGTTGCGCACGCAGTTCGTCGCGTTCCAACGCAACGGATTTCATGCGTGACTTGAGCTGGTTTCCGCCAAACGCCGGCAGCAAGGTGAGGACGGTCGCAAACACCGCTATCGCGACCAGCATCGCGATCAGGAAGCTCGGATCCGTCAGGGTCTTGATGACTTGCTCGGTCATGCCAGCATCCTAGACTTCGAAGTTCATCATCTTGCGCATCACCAGGATGCCGATCGACATCCAGACCGCAGAGCAACCAAGGATCAGGTTTCCGACGCTGGTGTTGAAGAGCGGCACCAGGTAGGCCGGGCTCGACAGGTAGACGAGAAAGGCGACGATGAAGGGCAGCGCACCGATGATCGCGGCAGACGCCTTCGCTTCCATCGACAGCGCCGCGACCTTGGCTTTCATCTTCTTGCGATCGCGAAGCACGCGCGAAAGATTGCCCAGCGCCTCGGAGAGATTGCCGCCGGCCTGCGATTGAATCTGGATAACGATGCCGAAGAAGCTTGCCTCGGTGCAAGGCATGGTTTCGGGCATGCGCAAGGTCGCGTCGGGGATAGAGAGGCCCATCTGCTGTGAATCGACGATGCGGCGAAACTCGCTCTTCACGGGTTCGGGCGATTCGTTGGCGATCAGGCGCACGGCATCGTTCAGCGGCAGGCCGGATTTGACCGCGCGCACGATGATGTCGAGCGCGTTTGGAAATTCGTTGAGGAATGCCTTGACCCGGCGGGCGCGACGAAACGTGACGAACCAGCGCGGCAGGCCCAGCCCCCCGGCCAACAGAACGCCCGGCAAGGCGATCAGCGGGGCTCCGGCCACAAAGGCGACCATGGTCAAAACGATGCCGCATATTGCGGAATATATATAGAAACGCTCGACGGTGGTCTTGAGGCCGGCCTGACGAAGCTGGGCTTTCAGCGGCGGTTTCTTGACGCGGCTGTCCTTGGTTTTCTGCTTGGCGTCGAGTTCGTTGAGAGAATCCTGAACCGATTTGCGCCGCTTGGTGGCTTCCGCCACGCGATCGCGCGAGGCCTTGACGACGGAGCGATCCGTCTCGGCGGTCCTGATCGTTTCGAGCCGCTTGCCGACCTGTTTCTCGTTGCTGATCCGGGTGAACAGAAATGCATAGGCGACGGCGCCGGCGCTGAAGCCGGCGAGCACGACAAACGCCAGTACTGTGCCGTCAATTCCAAACATTGGCCCGAACCCTTACACCCCAGCACACGTCAGTCAGCGCGTTTCTCCATCGCCTCGAGCGCAATGGCGAGACGCTGCTCCTCGCCGTAATAACGTGCGCGCTCCCAGAAATGCGGACGGCCTATGCCGGTCGATACGTGCTCACCCAACAGCCGGCCGTTGGCGTCCTCACCCTTGATGTTGTAGAGGACGATATCCTGCGTGATGATGACGTCGCCTTCCATCCCGATCACCTCGGTGATGTGGGTGATGCGGCGCGATCCGTCGCGCAGGCGCGCCGCCTGGATGATCACGTCGATGGAACCGACGACGATTTCGCGCACTGTCTTCTGCGGCAGCGAATAACCGCCCATGGCAATCATGGATTCTATGCGGTTCAGGCATTCGCGCGGGCTGTTCGAGTGGATCGTGCCCATCGAGCCGTCATGGCCGGTGTTCATCGCCTGCAGAAGATCGAACACTTCGGGTCCGCGCACTTCGCCGACGATGATGCGCTCGGGACGCATGCGCAGGCAGTTCTTGACCAGGTCGCGCATCGTCACCTCACCCTCGCCCTCCAGATTGGGCGGGCGGGTTTCGAGGCGCACCACATGCGGCTGCTGCAATTGCAGCTCGGCCGAGTCTTCGCAGGTGATGACGCGCTCCTCGCGGTCGATATAGTTGGTCAGGCAATTGAGCAGCGTGGTCTTGCCCGAACCGGTACCGCCCGAGATCACGATGTTGCAGCGAACACGGCTGATGATCTTGAGAACTTCGGCGCCCTGCGGCGAGATGGCGCCGAACTTGACCAGTTGATCGAGCGTCAGCTTGTCCTTCTTGAATTTACGGATGGTGAGCGTGGCGCCGTCGATGGAGAGCGGCGGCGCGATGACGTTGACGCGGGAGCCGTCGGGAAGGCGCGCATCGCAGATCGGGCTGGATTCATCGACGCGGCGGCCAACCTGGCTGACGATGCGCTGGCAGATGTTGAGGAGCTGCTGGTTGTCACGAAAGCGGATGCCGGTCTGTTCGACCTTGCCGTTGACTTCGATGTAGACGTTCCTGGAGCCGTTGACCATGATGTCGGCGATGTCGTCGCGGGCGAGCAGCGGCTCGAGCGGCCCATAACCGAGCACGTCGTTGCAGATATCCTCGAGCAGCTCTTCCTGCTCGGCGATCGTCATTGCGAAGTTCTTGATCGCGATGATGTCGTTGACGATGTCGCGGATTTCCTCGCGCGCACTTTCAGGATCAAGCTTGGAAAGCTGCGACAGGTCGATGGTGTCGATGAGCGCGGAGAAGACCTGGCTCTTGGTATCGTAATAAGTTTCGCTCTTTTCGCGCTGTGCCCGCTTCGGCTCAGGCGCCAATGGCGGTGCTTCGACCGCACGGCGCGCCTGCGGCGCGACAGGCGCGCTTGGCGCCGCCGCGGGCCGGGTCAGAACCGCCGTGTCCATGGAACTTGCAGCCGGCGGCGCAACAGGCGCCGGTGCTGGCTGGCGAAATTCCGGCGTGAACCGGTTGCCGTCGTCGCTGCCTCTTTTACCAAACATGATCGACTACCGATTCCACTGCTGAAGCGTCACTTCTTGTTGCGCGAGAGCTTGCCGAGCAGGCTGCCGAGCCCGGCCTTCTTCTTGATCTTGATTTCGCTGCGCCCGGTCAGCACATGCGCCATTTCGTTGATCATCGCGACAACCGGGTTCTTGGCATCCATTTCGCCAAGCATGCGTCCGTTGTTGGCGGCATTGCCGAACAGCAACGGATCAAAAGCAATGACCGACATCGGCGACAAGCCGAGCGGCTCGGCGAAGTCCGACGGCGAAATCTCCGGGCGCTTCGGCACGCCGGCCTGGTTGATGATCAGCTTGGGCGGCGGATCATTGGGACGAAGCCGCTTGAGCATATCGACGAGGTTCTTGGTGTTGCGCAGATTGGCAAGTTCCGGTGTCGCGGTGATGACGATCTCGTCGGCCTTGACCAGGGTGTTCTTGGTCCAGCCCGTCCAGGCATGGGGGACGTCTAGCACCAGAAGCGGCACGCTGCGCTGGGCGGTGTCGATGAGCTGAACGAAGGCCTCGGCATCGAAATCATAGACCCGTTCGAGCGTCGAAGGCGCGGCCAGCAGCGACAGATGCTCGGCGCACTGGGTCAGCAGCCGGTCGAGATAGACTTCATCGATGCGTTCCGGTGAAAACACCGCCTCGGCGATGCCTTGCGCCGGATCCTGGTCGAAATTCATGTTGGCGGTGCCGAAAGCCAGATCGAGATCGGCGACGACCACTTCGGACTTGAACAGGGAGGACATCGCCCAAGCCACATTGTGGGCGATCGTCGAGGAGCCGACACCGCCCTTGGCCCCGACGAAGGCGATCGAGCGGCCGAGCGGCTCGGCTTCCGGATCGATAAAAATCGACGACACCACGCTGACGATGTCGGCCATCGAGACCGGCGCGATCACATATTCGGAAATGCCGTTGCGGATGAGCTCGCGGTAGAGACCGACATCATTGTAGTGACCGATCACCACCACCTTCGACGTCGGATCGCAATATTCCGAAAGCTGGGCGAGTTGTTCCAGCAATTGTTTGGGCTCGCTGCGCGATTCCAGCAGGATCAGGTTGGGCGTCGGCGCCGATTGGTAGAATTCGATGGCAGTGGGGACGCCGCCCATATGGACCTTGAGATGCGCCTTTGTCATACGGCGGTCCTCGCCGGCGCGCTCGACCGGGTTGGCGACACCCTCGGTCTCGCAGAATGCCTGGATCGAGATGCGCGGGATCGGCCGCAACGCCTGCATCGCGGCGATGTCCTGCTGCGAGGTATCGCTGCCGTCCACCGGGGCGTCATAGGCAAGGTTGCTCATCGTCATGCTCTTTCCCGTGGCCTGTTCTATCCGAGACTGGCGGCTCAGTACGTCACTTCCGAATTGCCCAGGAACTCATCGGAAATGCCTCTTGCACGGTAGACATCGATCACCGCGCCGCGATTTTCAGCATCGATTGTGGACGGCTTGCGCGGGCCGAGCAGATCGGCCGGGTTGGCCATCTGGGCGGCAAGATTGTTCTGATAAGAGCAGCCGAAGTCGGCATAGTGCTTATTCTCCGACGTATCGACGAGGTCGGCTGGCCAGCGTCCGCATTTGTCGGTCTGCGCCCTCACCGCAACATAAGCGACGCGGACCGGCGAGGATATCTCGCTGGAGGCGGCCTGATAGGAGGTGACGACAAGCCGGTTGCGCTTGACGCCGCTGGCGATTGCGAGCCGGGCGAAATCGCGGGCCGCCGCGGTCGCGGCGACCTCGTTGGCCGATCCGCTCGGGACCTGGATCGTAAGCGTCGGGGCGGCACTTCTGTCATAGCCATCCAGGAAGCCAAGAAGTGTGTCGCGCTGGGAGCCAGTCATGCCGCGGTCACCGGCGCCCACCGGGAGGTCGATCTTTTGATTCTTCTCGGCGATCACGATCGGATGGTTGGTGCGGTAGTCGTCCGGGATGGCGCCGACCGTGATGCTGTCGCGCTGGGCGCAGCCGGCCAGCAGAGCCGCCACCGCAACCGCCAGGACAGGAACGGCTCGCCGGCAGACCCGCGAGCGGTCAAAGCGCATCGCTGCCGCGATGGTGCTTGCCTTCAATGCTGACTGAGACATGTCCGCTTCCCCGCTCACTTGTAGATGAAGCCGACAACGCCGTGGTAGCGGCCGTTGGGCTTGTCTGTCTGCATGGTGCCGTAGACGCGATTGACGCGGCCAAGGAACATGCCGGCGCCATCGCTGGCGGCGTTGAAATTGTCATCCGGCTTGGCAAGATCGTTGCGGGCCACCGGCTTCACCAGATAGGGCGTTATGATGATGACGAGCTCGGTCTCGTTGCGGACGAAGTCCCTGCTGCGGAAGAGCGAGCCGAGCACCGGGATCTTGGCCAGGCCAGGCAGGCCTGAGATAGCCTGGCGAACGTCGTCGCGAACGAGACCGGCGATCATCATCGACCCGCCCGAAGGCAATTCGACAGTGGTATCGGCAAGCCTTTTGCGGATCGACAATATCGTCATACCGGGTTGAGTGCCCGATCCTTCGAGGGTCGGCGCACCATCCGTCGTCGGCTCCGAAACAGCCGTCCTGACCTTGAGGCTTATGCGCCCCGCCGACAACACGACCGGCTGGAACTCGAGGCCAATGCCGTATTCGATCTTTTCAAACGAATATGTCGTCAGGCCGGTCTGATTGTCGGTCGAGACATTGCTCGAGCGACCGGTGGCCAGATTGTACTCGCCGCCGACCTTGAACGTTGCCTTCTCGCCCGACACGGCGGTGAGGGTCGGCTCGGCCAGCGTCTTCATCACGCCGCTTTGCTCCATGGCATTGATGTAGGCCTGGAGGCCGTTTCCGATCCCGTCTCCCAGCAACAAACCGGAACTGGCCGAAATCGGCTTGCCTAACCCGAAAGCAGGCGAACTTGCCGCGCTGTAGGAAATGCCGTTGGAGCTGCCGCTGCCGACCATGTTGACGCCGAGCTGCTTCATCACGGAGCGGCTGACTTCGGCGACCGTGACCTTCAGCGTGACCTGGTCGTCGCCAATGATCTGCAGCAGGTTGACGATCTTGCTGGTGCGGCGCTCCTGGTCCGGGTTGTTGATGTCGACACCGCTCTGGGCCGAACCGCCGGCCGCCGTCTGCGAATATTGTCCCGTCGTCGCTTCACCACCCGAAACGAAGATCGTCGCCAGGTCGACCGCGCGTTTTGCGTCCAGCGGCGTGTCGACCGTTCCGGTCAGGACGACGTTGTCGTTGAGCAGTTCCACCTTGATGGTCGACGTCGGCAGGAAGCGCCTGATATAATCCTCAAGGCCGGCAACATCGCGTTCGACAGCCAGGTCCAGGCTGACGATCTGCTCGCCATTCGGGCCGAAGACAAAAATGTTCGTCTCGCCGACCGCCTTGCCGAACAGATAGATGCGCCGCGCGGTGCGGGTCACCGCATCGGCAACCGCCGGGTTGGCGACGAGAATGTCGTAGGCATCGCTCGGCAGGTCGATGACCACAGACTTGTTGAGGCCGAGCTTGACGCGCTGGGTGGCCGTCGATGCCGTGACCTGCGCGTTCTTTGCCTCGACGACGCTGCCTTGCAAATTCGATCCGACGAGCAGCAGGCCGAACGCCGCGGCTACTATTGCCGGCAGTTTACCGCTTAGCCTCATTTCCTTGCTCCCACTTCGGAAACTTCGCCCGACTTGATCAGCCTCACCGTTCCCCTGCGGCCATTGCCGGAAACGAGATAGTCGGCCTCACCCAGATTCTTTTCCTGCGTGTCCGCGACTGCCCGCAGCGCCAGGGTCAGGCGATCCGCCATCTGTTGGGCGACGGTGATGATCTCCGCCTGCTTGGGCGTCAGTTCCAGCGTTGCAGTCTGGCCTACCCTGGTCTTCTTGCCTTCCTCGTCCTCTTGAATGGTCTGGTCGATGGCCAGGACGCGGATGTTCTTGAGGATGGTCTCGGTGTTGAAGCCGGCGGCGCCGCTGGCGGCATCGGCCCTGCGGGTCATGATGACGTCGACGAAATCGTTGGGAAGAATGAAGCCGCCGGCCGAGGTATCGGCCGAGATGGCCGTGGCGACCGCCCGCATGCCGGAAGGCAGGATCGACGACATGAAGCTCTGCCCCTCGCCGATCAGCTTGGAGCGCCGCAGGGGTTCTCCGGCATACATCGCCACACGGGCGACGGAACTCTTCAGCTTGTCCAGCGCCTCGGGCTCGGCGGTGCGGGTGATGAAATTCGCGTTGACGCCGTCGGCGGGCCAGGATTGCCAGGCGATGTTGTTTTGGATCGGGCTGCCCATCGGAACGTCGCCTGAAAGCACAAGCACATCCTGGAGTGCCACCGCCGGGGCCTGGGGGCCGGAATCGACGACGATCTGGGGCGGCGGTGCCACCATGTTCTTCGCAACATAGCCAGCGCCACCCGCCGCGGCCACCGCCACGCTCAGAATTATCAATCGCGATGCTGGCATCTGTCCGAACCCTTGCCCTGGCAAACCACGTAGCCAAGCCGGACTTTGCAGCGGCAATCGTCAAAACAAGGTTAATGTAATACTTACGATCGTGATTAATTTAAGGTTTACACAAATTGGCGGGAATGTGGCCTGATCGGCCAAAACAACCGGGCCGGCCCTGCTGAGAAGGGGTTTCGGCAATGCTGACAGACAATAAAAATAAGATCGTGCTCAAGCCGCCAGCCTGGCAAGCGCCCATACCATCAAAGGCGAATCTGGATAGGTCAGCAACCCGCCAAGGCCGAGCGCGACGCCGTAGGGAACACCTTTTGCTTCGTCGGCGAAATGGCGCAGAAACGGATTTTGGCCGGTAACGGCCGCAAGCAGCGACTTCCGGTAGAGGATGATCGCCAGCGTCAGCAGGCCACCGATGATTGTCGAGGCGACAAGATATTCGACGAGATTGATATTGAGGCCCATCCACATCGCGGTGGCGGCCAGAAGCTTGGCGTCGCCGCCGCCCATGCCGCCCATTGCAAACAGGCCGAACGTCACGGCCAGGACCAGGGCGCCGGCGGCGAAATGTCCGCCATAGGCCGCCCAATCCATGCCTGTCAGCGGCGCGACCAGCGCGAAAACGACGACGAGCAGCGCCGGCACGCGGTTGGCGATCGTCATCGACAGCATGTCGGAGATCGCGGCAAACAGCATGCAGAACGGAAAAACGACGAAGATCAAGGCTTCAAGCATCGGCGCTATGCCTATTGTCCAACGGAGCTCACTCTACTCATGTTCGATTAACGATTGATGAGGCCCGGAACGGTAAAGAGGACGGTGTTGGCAGCGGCATAGAACAAGGGCCGCACACGGCGGCCCTTGTCCAGAACGCAATCTGAGCGCTCAGTATTAGTTAGTGGCTGGCAAATTGACGTCGTTCAGGGCGGTTCCGATAGCGGTGAACTTGGCGTTGATCGAGTTGCCGAGCGCGCCGGCGCCGGTGATGATGGCGAGCGCGATGAGAGCGGCGATCAGACCATATTCGATAGCGGTCGCGCCGGATTCGTCCTTCACAAAACGTGCGATGAGATTAGACATTCGAGAGCTCCTACTCCACGTGTTACAGCACTTCCGTCAACTTCTGTGATGGTTGATCGGATGCTGCCAATCTAGGGAGAAGCTCTTTCGATCGGCTTAAGAAACAGCCTTACCGATTCCTTTCCCGGTTCGAACATATTGCGTGGTTAACTTCGGGCTAAAGTACCGCCGCGCCTTCCAGTCCCAGGCTTGACCCGACCGGACCGCGCCTCGCGGGCGCCCTTGTCGGCCATTGCACGATTGGCAACATCGCATGCTTAACCGTTGGTTCACCAATCTCGTTCATGTTCCGTTGATCAGTCCGCCTGCGTGGAGCGCCTCAATGGCCCAGCCGAGATCGTCAATCCTGATTGCCGCGCTTTTTGCCGTCTTGAGCTTCGTCGCGCCCGCCATGGCCGGCGCCGGCATCGAGGTGACGATGAACCAGGCCAAGATCGTCAAACTGTCGCGTCCCGCCGACACCATCGTGGTCGGCAACCCGGCAATCGCCGACGCTTCGGTGCAGGACGCTTCAACGATCGTGCTCACCGGCAAAGGCTTCGGGGTCACCAATCTGGTCGTGCTCGATACGGACGGCAGCCCCATTGTCGACGAGCAGGTTACCGTGGTGCGGCAAGCCGCCTCGTCCGTGCGCATCTATCGGCGCGCCGAAATCCAGACGATGTCGTGCACACCCTATTGCGAAAGCTCGTACAAGAGCGAAGCGGAGAAGTCTTCGGAAGCGGAGATGAGCGTCAGCCGATAGGTGGCGTTGCCGACTGCCGTTCCGGTTATTGTCTGGTTAAGAGGCCTGCGCCGACTTTAACGATCATCCAAACCGGACCTCAATCGGTTTGCGCTAATGCTCCTTCCGAGACCGCATAGAGATCGGCAGGATCGGACATGAGCAAGGAATTCGGTCGCGCAGGCGACCACAAAGTGAGACGCCCAAGGTTTTTCGCCCGCTTCCTTCGTGACCGGCGCGGCGCCACGGCAATCGAATTCGCGATCCTTTCAGTCCCCTTCGCGCTGCTTGTCTTTGCCATTCTGGAAAGCTGCATCTCGTTTGCCGGCCAGGAGGTGATGGCCAACGTCACCGACGATGTCGCGCGCAAGCTGCGCACCGGCCAGTTGAGGGCGGCTGACGTTGCCGGAACCAATTTGCGGGACATGATCTGCACGAAACTGCAGATCATCGTCTCCCAGGATTGTCCCAATCAACTGCTGGTGGATCTTCGCCAATATACGTCGTTCGCCGATGCGGCCACGGCTGGCTTCAAGATCCAGAACGGCGATGTCGTACTGACGAAAGGCACCGCAACCCAATCGTTCTCAGTGACAGCGGGTGCGGCGGAGTCGAGGAACATGCTTCGGGTCTTCTACAAGTGGCCGATCATGACCGATCTGCTGGCGCAGTCGATGGGCGGCAACAAGACCCTGCATTTCGCATCGGTGACCTGGCAGAACGAGCCGTTCGACAACTGAGCGGAATGCACGAGCAGTATAAGAAAAGGGCAAGGGCATGATGCGTGCGGGGGCACATCTTATGATTACGGGAGTTTGGCGGAAAGCAAGCCGATTCTGGTCCGATCGCCGCGGCATCGCGGCGGTTGAATTCGCGTTGATCATGCCAATTCTGCTGATCATGTATTTCCTGACAATGGAAGCGTCGCAAGCCATCGAGACCAGCAAGAAGGTCAGTCGTATCGGCAGCATGGTGGCCGATCTCGTCACCCAGCAGACAAGCGTCCTCAAAGCGGATGTCGACGCCATCATGCAGATCGGCAGCGTCACCCTTCAGCCCTACAACCGCTCGCCCCCTAGCATCACCATCACGGCGATCCAGGTTACGCCCGATGCGACGAGGGCACTGGTGGTGTGGTCACGCAAATTGGTCGCCGGCGTCGCCAGCCGTGGCGCCGGCGCCACCACCGAGACAACGATCCCGACGTCGCTCAGAGTCGCCAACACGTTTCTCATTCGCGTCGAAAGCAACCTCGGCTATACGCCGGTCATCGCGTGGAGCGCGAGCAGTCAACAGAAGCTTGGACTGACCTCGGCTTTCAGCAACATAACCATGGGCGAAACCTATTATCTGCGCCCCCGCAGAAGCGTGACGATCCCTTGCAGCGACTGTTGAACAGAACCAGCTAGAGCGGGATGAAATGAGACTGAATCGGCTTGGGATTCCCTTAGGCGTGCAAATCTGATTCAACCTTCATGCTGGGCAAGGAGGTCAGCATGGATGGGCAAGCCTTATTCGATGGATCTTCGCGAACGGGTTGTTGCGTCAGTTGAGCAGGGTGGCCTGTCGCGGCGGCAGGCGGCAGTGCGCTTTGAGGTTGGGATCAGCACCGTCATCAGATGGGTGAGCCGGTTGCGCGAAACGAACAGTCTTGCGCCCGGCAAGATGGGTGGGCACAGGCCGAAGAAGATTGCCGGAGAGCATCGGGAGTGGCTGCTGCTGCGCTGCCGGGCCGCCGATTTTACGCTACGCGGCCTTGCGGTCGATTACCGCTCGGTGTGGGAGTTCGTCCACGCCGAGAAGCTCAGTCACAAAAAAAGACGCTGATCGCGGCTGAGCAGGATCGCCCGGATGTGGCGCGCCGGCGGGCACAGTG
>NZ_RZRT01000229.1:0-566 GCF_003998295.1 Mesorhizobium sp. M7A.F.Ca.US.011.01.1.1 | reverse complement strand
GGCAGCGACGCACCCTTCGCATGGGGCGTGCTGAAAGCATGGGAAGCAATGCGCGTGCTTTCACCCGATACCTGCCGGCCCTTCTCCGCCGATAGGAAGGGCCTGGTGCTGGGCGAGGGTGCGGGCATGGCCGTGCTGGAAAGCTACGAGCATGCCACGAGGCGTGGTGCCACAATTCTTGCCGAGATCGCCGGCGTCGGCCTTTCCGCCGATGCCTTCCACATTGCCGCGCCATCTGTCGAGGGGCCAGCGTCGGCGATGCGCGCCTGCCTTGCCGATGCCGGGCTGAATGCCGAGGACGTCGACTATCTCAACGCGCACGGCACCGGTACCAAGAGCAATGATCAGACTGAAACGGCGGCGATCAAGCGTGTGTTTGGAAACCACGCTTATTCGATGTCCATCTCTTCCACCAAGTCCACGCACGCGCATTGCCTCGGCGCAGCGAGCGCGCTTGAAATGATCGCCTGCGTGATGGCAATCCAAGAGGACGTCGTGCCGCCGACCGCCAACTATCGCGAGCCAGATCCCGCTTGCGACCTCGACATCACACCCAATGTGCCGCG
>NZ_RZRT01000228.1:0-573 GCF_003998295.1 Mesorhizobium sp. M7A.F.Ca.US.011.01.1.1 | reverse complement strand
GGGCATGATCCGCAACCCTCTCCCAGTAACGCGCAAGCTCGTCCTTGGAGGGCGAGACAGCGTCTGGCAGCAGTTGCAGGATGTTTTCACTGGGAACGCCATGTTTCCGGGTTGGCCCGCGTCGCTTCGATGGGGCTGGAGGCTTGGCCGGGATCGGCACGAGATCTTCGCGCAAACCCTTGAACACTGCCTCGCGCAGCACGCCGCGATCAGTGACGCCGCTGAATTGCACCTCGGCCAGAACGTCCGGTCTCACCCAAGTTGCCTTGGGTTTCACAATGGGCTCTGATAATGGCGACTTGCTGATGATCAGCGGATCAAGCCGCTCCCGAACGAGTTTCGCAGCGCTCAAGGTGTACCCACTGCGAGCCTTCCCGGCATAGAGCAGTCGGTTGCCCTCGCGGCGCCCGATATAAAGCGATGCAATGCGGTGCGGGTGAGCACCAAGTTTCTCTACGAAAGCCACGATAGGGAAGGTGTCGCTCTTGATGCACTTTACCTTCAACCAACTGGTCTGAACCCCCGAGCCGTAGGTCGCATCGACGCGCTTGGATACGATCCCCTCCAACCCCA
>NZ_RZRT01000227.1:0-527 GCF_003998295.1 Mesorhizobium sp. M7A.F.Ca.US.011.01.1.1 | reverse complement strand
CCGCCAGTAGAATGCGTGCCATCTTATCCCGTCCGAATCACCCACCCGAGACTGCCGTGGGGCAGCCCGTTAACCATCCTGTATATGAGGAGGTGACGGTAAACATCAAGTGAACGATGAAGAGCCCAATCCGCATTTAACAAAGCGGTTCAGCCGCCGAAGTGCTGGACATGCGGCCGGCGAGGTGGCACTTTCCAATCATGATGCATTGGTTTTTTTGGGTTCGTTCAAATTGAAAACGGCAGCCGAAGATTTTTCGGTCGTTCCAGCCTTCGAAATCCGGTCGGGCGCCGAACAGCGCGTTCCCTTCCTCTTCAACTCGCCGCATAGCGGCCGCCACTATCCGGACCGGTTCCTGGCCATGGCAAGGCTGGACCGAAACGCCATCCGCCGGTCCGAGGATTGCTACGTCGACGAATTGTTCGGTGGCGCCGTTGCGCTCGGCGCGCCGATGCTGGCGGCAAACTTCCCGCGCGCCTATCTCGACGTCAACCGGGAGCCTTGGGAACTCGACCCGCGCATGTTCG
>NZ_RZRT01000226.1:0-610 GCF_003998295.1 Mesorhizobium sp. M7A.F.Ca.US.011.01.1.1 | reverse complement strand
GGCTGGATGCTGCAATGGTGGGTGTGGTGCTGTCGACCGGCCCGCTCGTCTCGACCTTGTCGGCGCTGGTGGCCGGACGCCTGACCGACCGCTTCGGCGCTCATAGGATGATGGTCGCAGGCCTGCTCAGCCTCACGACAGGCACGTTCCTGCTGTCGCTCGCCGTGACCAGATTCGGCATTGCCGGCTATGTCGTTGCGATCACCGTCACCTGCATCGGCTACGCGCTGTTCCAGACGTCGAACAATGCAGCCGTCATGACCGGCGTTGACGCGGGTCAGCGCGGCGTCGTCTCCGGTCTGCTCAACCTTTCGCGCAATCTCGGGCTCATCACCGGCGCCTCGTTGATGGGCGCCATATTCGCCGTCGCATCGGCCGAAGGGCACGAAGGCATTGGTCTTCTGAGTTCCGAGGCCGCCGCCCGGGGAATGCAGGTCACCTTTCAGACGGCGACGGTGCTGGCGCTGGCTGCGCTGTTCCTCGCACTGCTCTCGGCCCGCGCCACAGGCCGCGCAGAATCCAGGGCTTCGTGACGCGCACACCGCTCAGAGAGTAGAATTCCAAACAGGCTCAGGCACCTGCCCGCTTGCGGCGTTCATAGAGCATGACC
>NZ_RZRT01000225.1:0-563 GCF_003998295.1 Mesorhizobium sp. M7A.F.Ca.US.011.01.1.1 | reverse complement strand
GCGATGGAGAACGTGGCGCTCTGGCACGAGCGCGACATTTCGCATTCGTCGGTCGAGCGCATGATCGGCCCGGATGCGACGGTGACGCTCGATTTCGCGCTGTCGCGGCTGACCAGTGTCATCGACAGATTGCTCGTCTATCCCGACAACATGCTGAAGAACATGAACAAGTTCCGCGGCCTCGTGCATTCGCAGCGCGTGCTGCTGGCGCTGACCCAGGCGGGCGTCAGCCGTGAGGATGCCTACCGGCTGGTGCAGCGCAACGCCATGAAAGTATGGGAGCAAGGCGCTGATTTCCTTGAAGAACTTCTCGCCGACAAGGAGGTCACCGCAGTCTTGCCCGAAGCCGACATTCGTGAAAAATTCGACCTTGGCTATCATACCAAGCATGTCGACACGATCTTCAAGCGGGTGTTCGGAGAAGCGTGATGATTTCGGCGGCTGGAGAATTCGATTTTCTCGCCCTGCCGGGGCGCGGTAATTCCGGGCCAGATCACTGGATGTCGCATTGGTGCCGGGCACTCCCCAATTCGAGCCGCGTGCTGCAGGCCGAATGGGACAGG
>NZ_RZRT01000224.1:0-630 GCF_003998295.1 Mesorhizobium sp. M7A.F.Ca.US.011.01.1.1 | reverse complement strand
GGCGAAAACGTCCGAAGGAAAGAATGACGAAAGGGAGGTCCAGCGAATGCTGTGGACACCGAACTCGAGCATTTGCCGGCGGAACTGCGTTGGCGTGAATGGATGGGCTGCGTCGAAGCCGTGACTTTTGCCGCCGCCGAGCCGGTGACACGCGAGGTCCTTGCGCGCGTCGTCGGCAAGAGTTGCAATATCGACCTGATCATCGATGACATCCGCGACGAATTGCGTGGACGTCCCTACGAACTGGTCGCTGTCGCTGGCGGCTGGCAGCACCGCACCCGGAAAATCTTCGCCGATGCCATTCGGGCCGCGACCGGCCAGGGTGCCGACGGTGGGGGAAAAAGGCCCCTGTCGCAGTCGGAGGGGCTGGTGCTGATGTGCATCGCCTATTTCCAGCCGATCAACCCGGAAACCGCATCTTCGTCGAGCAGCTTCTGGATCGCCTCGCCCGCGCCCTTGGCGCGGAGTTTTGGCGTCACCGCCACCAGCCGATCGGCGCGCCGGCCGAGCTCAGCTCCCAGCTGGCAGGCCTCGGCGGCACCCTGCGCCAGTGCCAGGCACATCGCCCGTTCAAACCCGCCCCCTCCCGGCCGGAGCCTTGTTGCGCTCCCGCGCGCGCCCTCGGTGCGA
>NZ_RZRT01000223.1:0-632 GCF_003998295.1 Mesorhizobium sp. M7A.F.Ca.US.011.01.1.1 | reverse complement strand
CGTCGAGACATTTCCGCCCAATCCACAGGCCGTAGGCCTCTACATCACCGCCTGCGCGTCCGGAACGGCGACCGGGACAAGAAGCCGAACGCCGTCCCCACAATCGAGCGCCGTCTTTCCTCCCTGACGTGGAATTATACGCAGCGTGGCCAGCCGCTCGACCGCAAGGACCGCCATATCGCCACTGTGCTCGCCGGCATCCGCAACACCCACGCTTCCCCGCCCCTTCAGAAAGAAGCCATTCTCCCGGAAGACCTGATCGCCATGCTGGAGACGCTCGACCGTGGCACGCTGCGCGGCTTGCGCGATCGCGCCATGCTCTTGCTTGGGTTTGCCGGCGGCCTGCGCCGCTCCGAGATCGTCGGGCTCGATGTTGCCAGGGATCAGACGGAGGACGGCCGCGGCTGGGTCGAGATTTTCGACAAAGGTATTTTGGTGACATTGCGCGGCAAGACGGGCTGGCGCGAGGTCGAGATCGGTCGTGGCTCCTCCGACGCGACCTGCCCTATGGTCGCCCTGCAGACCTGGCTCAAACTGGCCAGGATTGGCCATGGCCCCCTATTTCGACGCGTCACCGGGCAGGGCAAGGCTGTCGGCCCCCAGCGATTGAACGACCGGGAGGTGGCGCGGCT
>NZ_RZRT01000222.1:0-581 GCF_003998295.1 Mesorhizobium sp. M7A.F.Ca.US.011.01.1.1 | reverse complement strand
GGCCAGCGCCGTCATGCCGATCCAGAAATGGAACAGGAAGCAAATTGCGAGGTAGAGCGGCATCCAGGGCAGGTCGAAAAGCGCGGTCGGACCGGCGCTCGACATAAACGATCGCACTTGGTCAAGATCGCGCAACGATTGGAGGCCGTCGCCTGCGAGCTTGGTGCGCAACGGCAAACGCATGAGAGCGGCATAGACCTGTCCGCTCAAGCGCGCATCCAGCGCCATTCCGATGCGCACCAGCAAACGCGACCGGATGAGTTCGAGAACGCCCTGAAAGACGAAAAGTGTGCCGGCAAACACGGCAAGCCCGACGAGCGTCGGCACGCTGCGGCCGGGTATGACGCGATCATAGACCTGCAGCATGAAGAACGAGCCGGTCAGCGCCAGGACATTGACGACGCCGCTCATCAAGGCAATTCCCGCCAACGCTCGCCGGAAGGAAGCCAGAACCGCCGCGAGGGTCGTTCGCGGCGGCTCGGGTGGATGGGGATGCGACATCGCCTTCACATCAGTCCCGGTTCAGTCTCAGGCGGCAATGACCGCGCCCGAAATCAGGCCTGATGACGAACGCGTCCGTG
>NZ_RZRT01000221.1:0-580 GCF_003998295.1 Mesorhizobium sp. M7A.F.Ca.US.011.01.1.1 | reverse complement strand
ATAGGAGCCAAGCCGATCCTCGGTCGGATCCGGCTGCCAGCGCGTGATCGCAAGCTCGCCCCAGCGGCTATATCCAGAGCCGGTCGCGGTGACCATGACCGAGTAGCGGCCATTGGACATGACGCTGGTCGAACGCAGCGCCTTGAGCGGGTTGAGCACGATGCGCGTATCGGGGCTCTCGACTTCCGTTTCGTCCTTCGACCGTTCGTCGGCCTCGGTCCTGACGGTGGCGGTCGGGATGTCGCGCGGCGCCCTTTCCTGCAGCAGCAACTCGGCCGACTCGATCACCGGATCGCTGTGGAAGCGATCGCGCAGGCGTCCTTCGAAGATAGCGTCGGCAACGGCGGCGATCGACATGCCGGAATGGTGGGCCATGTAGTTCAGCACGACGACATGATCGGTGCCCTCCGGCACGCGCTGCGGCGTGAAATCGACCGCATCGTAGAAGCCGTGCCGGCCAAGGGCGCCGAGCTGCCTCAGCCTGGCCAGGTTCTGCACCGATTCACGCGGGGTGAACTGCGCCGCCAGCACGGTCGCATAAGGCGCAATCACCGTGTTCTGGCCAAGACCTCGCTTCAGG
>NZ_RZRT01000220.1:0-589 GCF_003998295.1 Mesorhizobium sp. M7A.F.Ca.US.011.01.1.1 | reverse complement strand
GCGGCAGAGGCGCAGGCGGCGTTGAACGCAGCCTTCGGTGACAATGGCATTATGGTTTCATTGGGCGCGCGCTCCATTGAGCCATGCCAATATCTTGTTGCTACCGGCTGGCAGACTGCTTATTGGGTTGCAAAGTATAGGGACACTGCGAAAAGGCTGTATTTTGTTCAGGATTTTGAGCCTGCATTCTATGCGCACGGGACTGAATATATACTCGCTGAAAATACTTACAGACTTGGCTTGATAGGTATTACAGCGGGTAAATGGTTGGCTGATAAGCTACGCCATGAATACGGTATGCACACGATATATTTTAATTTTGCTTGCGATCTGGATCTATATCGGCCTCATGAAAGGCGCCCGTCGAAAACAAAGCACATTTTTTTCTACGCTAGACCGGTGACGCCTCGGCGATGCTTTGAACTAGGGCTTTTGGCGTTGAAGAGAGTTTGCGACCAGATGCCAGATACGGCCGTTATTTTCGCGGGGTGGGATGTCGGCGGATATGAAATTCCCTTCCATCACCTGAATGCTGGGACTGTGGCGGTGCCGAATCTCCCCGATCTTTATTCGCAATGCGATATTGGCT
>NZ_RZRT01000021.1:0-93553 GCF_003998295.1 Mesorhizobium sp. M7A.F.Ca.US.011.01.1.1 | reverse complement strand
GGGTCGGCGCGGGTGTCGGTGCTACAGGCGGCTTCGCCGCCTCATCCTTGGCCGGCGACGGCGTGTTGGGTTTAGCGCTGCTTCCGTCGAGCGATTTCTCCGGCCCGGTATCTTTCTGGCCGTACTGGAAAACGCGCTTCAGAACCTGGTCGTCTGGCGGTTTCGGCGGTTCCGGAGGCGGCTTTTGTTCAGGCGGCTTTTCAGCCTTCTTTTCAGGTGTCGGCTCCGGTGGCTTTGGAGCAGGTTTCGGCTTGGGCTTCTCGGGTGGCGGCACGATCGCGACATTGACGGGCTGTTCCTGCTGAGCCGGCTGCTGCTCTTGTCTCGGCAGGCCATAGACCAGAAACGCCGCGATGAGCGCATGCAGGATCAGCGATGCGGGCAAAGCCCACAGCAGATGCCGCCGCCGTTCTCCTGTTTCGCCCTTCATCCGCACCGATGTGGAATGAAATAGCGGCGGCTTCAAGCATAGGTAGTGGATTGGCTTGATTTAACCGCTGACAGGTTGGTGATCGGATGACGACGCGCAGACCCCAGGTCAGCCAGTTTGCCGCTGGCGCGCGATCCCGTCCAGAAACCGTTCGTCCAGCCGTGTCTCGCCAAACCAGTTCAGCCGGTTGATGCTGATGAAGCCGGCATCGATCGCCTCGTTCTCGTCGCCCGGCTGGCTGTCATGAGCCCGACCGCGCGGCACCGTGATGACAGTGCGATCGCCGTCGCTTTCAACGATTTCGGCTCTGCGGGCGATCTTGTCGCGACCGATGCGCGGCTGTCGGATTTCGGCCGGCAGCAAGGTCGGCAGGTTGATGCTCAGCCAATGACCCTCAGCGGCCCAGTCGGCGCGCGATTGCCACAATGAAGCGATCAGCGCGCCAAGCCATTGGTCGTCGCCATCGGTGAAATCAGGATTCTTCACGCGGGAGAAGCCGATGGCTGGAACGCCCCAGAAAGTCGCCTCCCGCGCAATGCCGAGCGTTCCGGAATAGGCAAGGTCCTCGGCAACGTTGCGGCCATCGTTGACGCCCGACAGCACAAGGCCCGGTTTCTCGGAATCGGCAAACAGCCAGGTCATAGCGCTTACCACGCAATCGGCCGGGGTGCCGGAACAGGAGTACCAGTTCGGCTTGACGCGCCGCATGGTCAACGGCCTGGCAATCGTTAATGACGAGCTGGCAGCGGTGCGCTTGCCGTCGGGCGCGACCACCCAGACATCGTCGCTCAACGCGCTGGCCGCATTGACCAGACGGGCAAGCCCCGGCGCTTCGCTGCCGTCGTCGTTGCAGATCAGAATTCTCATCGTTTTCTTGCCTCCGACACCACTATGCGCTGGCCGGTGCGGCACTGCGTGCGCAGCGACGGGATGTGGGTTTGCAGATCGCCGAGAAGGTCCGGCGTGCAGGAATGACCGAGTGCGGCGGGACGGCCGGCCCTTTCCCAGATGTCGACATTGCCCGACAGCGTCGGATGGGTCGGCATGCGCACCCAGTCCGCCCGGCCGGCCTTGTGCAACAGATCGCCCTGCGAGCCTGACGGCAGATGGCCGGTAAGCAGCACCGGAAAACCGGAATGGTCGGCACGCGGCAAGAGGCGCGACGACGGGCCGGCCTCACCCATACCGTCATCCGCCAGCAACGGCATTGGCGGCAGGGGATCGGCATCGGTCCAGTCGGCTGCGTCTTGCAGGCGGCGAAGCAAGAGTTCTGAGACACCTGGCAACAGGGATGCGGTGGCGCCGATCTGCGCTTCCAGCGACGAACGCATGCCGGCATGGATCGCGAACGGCCCAGGCAAGGCCGCGATCAGCTCCAGCGACCGACCCGAGAGCGGCGTCGGCAAAAGACACCCGCCCGAATGCCTCGCAACCCACTGCGATATTTCGAGCGCCCGCGCCGCCCCCGGCACCGGATCGGCGCCATAGGAAGCATCGAGGACAAGCAGGTCGCAGTGCGGGATCGTGTCCATGACGAAGACATTGCTGTCCGGCACCACGTCGGCCGAATAGGCAACGCGGCTCTCGCCATCGTTCACGGCAAACCAGACGCCGCCCACCACATGCCCGGAGCGTCCCGTCCGGATCGTGAGGTTGCCGCTGTTCAACGTATCGCCGGGTTCGAACAATTCGATGCGATCTTCGGGAAAAGGGAACCGCCTGAAATCCTCGGGCTCAGCATAGCCGGCGAGCGTGGCAGGCGCCTCATTGCGGGTCCCCGCCGTCATGAAAATCGGGCCGGCATAGCCGCGCGACAGCAGCCAGCTCAGCGCGCCGACATGATCCTCATGCGCGTGCGAGACGAACAGCGCATCGATGTCGGCGGCCGACCCGTTCAGCGCCGGATAGTAGTCCGCCCCCGAGGCGCCGACCTTGATGCCGACATCGAGCAGGATGCGATCCTTGCCGCTGCTCACAGCAAGACTGGTGCGGCCCTTTTCGCCAAAGCCGCCGAGCAGGTCGAGCATCATCACGATGCCGCCCCCACCGCCGGGATCAGCCAGCCGGACCTTATGCGCAGACGCGCCCGGGACCCGCTTTCCAGCATGACTGGGTCGGGCTGTTCGAAGTGCAAGGTGATGTCGGGACTGGTCGAAGGCGTGAATTCGATACGCGCCGAGCCACCCTGATAGATCACCCGCTTGACCAGGCCATCGAAGCCGGGGCCATCCGGCGAAACGTCGAGATCGGCTGACCGGCAGCAGATCTTGGCGCCAGCGCGCGGCCGCTCGCCTGGCCGGCAGCGGACAATCAGTTCAGTCCCGAGAACCCGGACCTTGCAGTGGCCCGCCTGCTCCGCGCTCAGCACGTCGACGGGCAGCAAAATGCCTTGCGAAATGAAGGATGCGACCATTTTATTTGCCGGCTCATGATAGAGCTCGCGCGGCGTCGCCAGCTGGGCAAGGCGCCCGCCATCCATCACCGCGATGCGGTCGGCCAATGCCATCGCCTCGGCCTGATCATGGGTGATGTAGACGATAGTGGTGCCTGTGCGCTTGTGAAAGGATGCGAACTCGTCCTCCATCGATGCCCTCAGATGCACGTCGAGATTGGCGAGCGGCTCATCGAACAGCACCAGCGAGGGCGCGGCGACAAGGCAGCGCGCCAGCGCGACGCGCTGGCGCTGGCCGCCGGAAAGATTGGCCGGCCGACGCTCGCCCAGCCCTTGCAGATTGACAAGGGCCAGTGCGTCTTCAACCTTCCGGCGGCCGACGGCCTTGTCGAGCTTTGCCACCTTCAGCGAATAGCCGATGTTCTCGGCCACCGTCATATGCGGCCACAGCGCATAGTTCTGGAAGACGATGCCGACGCGCCGCTTTTCCGGCGCGACGCTGCCGCCCTTGCCCGACACGACCTCGCTGCCGATGCGGATTTCGCCCGACGTCACTTTCTCGAATCCGGCGACGAGCCTCAGCAACGTCGTCTTGCCGCAGCCGGAAGGGCCGAGCACTGCCAGGAACTCGCCGTCGGCGACGTCGATCGACACGTCCTTGACGGCATCGAAATTGGCGAAGCTCTTGGTCACATTGTCCAGGCTCAATCGCGCCATGGCAGCACTCCGGTCGGAAGGTAGGGGGCAAGCAGATTGGTCACCAGCATCAGCACGAAAGTGACCGCCACGGTGATGACGGACATCGCCGCCGCATAGTTGGAATCGCCGCCCTGCTCGAAGGAGAACATCACCACGCCGATCGTTTCCGAGCCCGACGACCACAGCAGTGCCGAAACGGTAAGTTCGCTTAAGGCCGTCATGAAGATCAGCAGGCCACCGGCGATCGCCGCCGGTGCCACCAGGGGAAAGATGATCGTGCGCATGCGGGTGAACAGCCCGGCGCCGGCCACTTGCGCAGCCTCCTCCAGCGCCCGGTCGATCTGGTGATAGCCGCTAATGGTTGGCCGCAGCGCCAGCACCAGGAAGCGGGCGATGTAGGCGTAGAGGATGATCCAGACCGTGTTGTAGAGCTGGATGCCGGTCAGCGGGATCGGCCGCAGGAACATGAGCAGCGAGGCGATCGCCAGCACCACACCGGGCAGAGCATAGGGCAGTTCCACCGACAGATTGAGCAGCCGCACCCAGCGCTGCTTGCCCCAGGCGATCAGATAGCCGATCGGCACGGCGACCAGGACCGCGAAGAAGGCAGCCGCGATCGACAGCCAGAAGCTGTTGAAGAAGGCGCGACTGGCGGCATCATGCTCGAACAGCACGAAGCGATAATTGTCGAAGGTTGCCGTCTTGGCGGTGAGCGCGATGCCGTAGCCCGGCACCAGCGATGTCAGAACCAGCCCGAACAGCGGCAGGAACAGCACCACGATGATCAGCAGCCACATGCCGGCCTGCACGGCGGGCCGCCAGCGGCCGAGTTCGTATGGTTCGGCGGCAAGCGACGTGGAGCTGATGCGATAGTCGCGGCGGCGGCTCATGATCTCCTGGGCGAGGATGCCCGCCATGGCGATGATACCGATCAGCACCGACAGGAATGCGGTTTCGCCGAGCACGGCGGGGCCGCCGCCGGCCAGCTTCTGATAGATCAGCGTCGGCAGCACGAGATAGTTGGCGGGAATGCCTAGAAAGGCCGGAATGCCGAAATTGCCGACGCAGGAGACGAAGGCAAGTGCGGCGGCGGCCATGATCGAGGGCGTCATCAACGGCAGCACGATGGTGACCAGCACGGTGAACCAGCCGGCACCGCCCGCCCGCGCTGCTTCGATCAGTTCGCGCGGCAGCTTGCGCAGGCCGGCGCGCACCAGCAGGAAGACCAGCGGGCCATACTGCACGCCGAGCAGCAGGATGATGCCCGAGGTGGAATAGAGCGGGTTCCTGGTCCCGAGCGGCGGTGCCGCTCCGAACAGCTTGAGGAACGGGCTTGCCGGGCCGAACAGCTGCAGCCAGGCAAGCGCCGTCACCTGCGGCGCGATCATCAGGGGCATGACGTAACAGAGCACCATGGCGCTGCGAGCGCGGATATCGGTCAGAGTGACGAGGACGGCCACCAGCGTTCCCGACAGCACCGCAAGCAGGGTGCCGCCGATACCGACGACCAGTGTGTGCCAGGTGGCGATCCAGGTCGCCGGACTGACGAGCCCCGCCTTTATCGCGACGGTCGACAGCGTGCCGCCGGGTGCCACGATTTCCTTGATCAGGCGCAGCATCGGCAACAGCGAAAGCAGGACGATGACGATGGCCACCGCCGCCGTCAGGACCATTTCCTGGCCCCGGCTTTCCCTGATCCGTGTTGACATGATTGCTTTTCCTGGGATCGATCAGCCGATGCGCTCTGGTTTCGCAGTCGGCATGCCGCTAGGGGGGCATGCCGACTGGATTGCCGGCTCAGCCGCCGAACAGTTCCGAGAACTTCGCCTTGTCGGCGTCGGTCTTGGCGACGATTGCCTTGGTGTCGAACGACATCACCTTGACCTTGATGCCTTCCGGCAGCCATTCGGGGCGGCCGACCGAGGCGCGCGCCGGCAGATAGCCCATCGAAAGCGCAAGCTTCTGGCCGTCATCGGAAAGAATGAAGTCGACGAACTTCTTGGCGCCGTCGACGTTCCTGGCGGTCTTCATGATGGCGACCGGTTCGGTCACTGCCGGCACACCTTCCGAGGGGAACACGAACTCGACCGGGGAACCCTTCTTCTTGGCGTTCATCGCCATGAAGTCGACAAGGATGCCATAGGGCTTCTCGCCCGATGCCACCGACTTCAGCACCGCACCATTGCCGCGCACGCTGACGGTGTTGTTGGTCTTCAGCTTCTGGAAGAAATCCCAGCCATAATTGGTATCGCCGACGAAGCCTGAAAGCAGGTAGGCGGCGGCACCCGAATAGAGCGGGCTCGGCATGACCAGGCCATCTGCATAGGCGGGCTTGGCAAGATCGGCCCAATGCTGCGGCTTCTCGGTCGCCGCGGTGTTGTAGACGATGCCGGTGGTGATCAGCTTGCTGCCGAAATAGGTCTTGTCGGCATCATAGGCATCCGCTTCGATGCCGTCGAGCTTTGCCTCGGGATAGGGCAGCAGCCGGTCGTCCTTCTTCAACAGCTCCATTGAGACCGCGTCAGCGATCAAAAGCACATCGGGCTGCGGGCTGCCGGCGGCAAACTCGGCCGCCATCTTGGTCAGGATATCGCTCGTTCCGGAGCGATAGATATTCACATCGATACCCGGCTGCGCCTTCTTGAAGGCATCCACGGTCTTGGCCGCGTCGGCTTCCGGCTGGGATGTGTAGAGAGTCAGTGTTTCGGCGTTTGCCACGCCAGCAAACAAAGTTGCCGCGAGCGCCAGCTGGCTGGCCAGCAGCTTGATGAAGTTCGTCTTCAATGAGACCTCCTGTCTTTCTGTGCATGACCGGTCCGGCTCTGGCCGGCTCCCCGTCTCTTCCTCCCTGCACGGCGCATATGACTGGTGGATGACACAGCGCGTGAAACCCACAAAATATGTTCATATGTACGATGTCAATTACAAATGAACAAAACTGTGCGACAATCGACGCGCCTGCGATCGGCATCGATTGACATCTGGCCGGTGTTTCCTTGATGAGCACCGATCAGGCCACGGCTCATGAGGGACAGAAACCGATGACCACAGAAAAACCCAGACAGGCTCGCCTGCCGATGGTCTCGTCGGACCTTAACGTCAAGACGGCATGGCTCTACTATGTCGAAGGTTTTACCCAGGAACAGATCGCCGAAAAGCTCGATGTTTCCAGGGTGAAGGTCATGCGTACGCTGGCCTCCTGCACCGCCGAGGGCATTGTCGTCACCATGATCAACGCACCGACCGCCGGGCAGGTGGCGCTCGAGCGGGAACTGGAAAAGCGCTGGGGTCTGAATGCCGCCGTCGTCATCCCGACGCCTTCGGCGCATGACCATCTGGAGAAGGCTATCGGCCATGCCGTCGCGGCCTATCTCGGCGAGCAGATGCAGGACGGCATGACGCTGGCGATCGGTGGCGGCGCGACCCTGCATGCCAGCTTCGGCTTCCTTGCTCGCCGGCAATTGAAGCGTGCCTGCGTGGTGGCGCTCGTCGGCAGCCTGCCGCACTCGCAATGGATCAATCCATCCATCGTTGCTGCCAAGGTCGCCGATGTCTTCGAGGTCGACAGCTATCAGATCACCGCGCCGGTGACGGTCGACAATTCCTCGCTGCGCGATCTCCTCTGGGCGCAGCCGACCCTGCAGGATGTACGCCAACGCGCGGCCGCCGCCGACATCGCGCTGCTCACCGTCGGCGACATGTCGCCCGACGCCACCATCTTCCGGCACGGCATCGTGCCGTCATCGCTGATCGCTCCGCTGAAAGCAAAGGGCGCGGTTGCCAACATGCTGTGCTATTTCGTCGATGCCGCCGGCGGGCTGGTCGACCACGAGGTCAACAGCCGCGTCATGGCCATCGATCTCGATGTGGTCAGCAACGTGCCGAACGTGGTTCTCGCCGCGGGCGGCAAGCGAAAGGTCGCGGCGATCCTCGCCGCGCTGAAAGCCGTCGACACCAACGTGCTGATCACCGACAGCGATACCGCCACGGCGCTGCTTGCCAAGGGCGGCTGAGCCGGTTCGACTGGCCCCGGTGTTTCCCGCTAGATGAGTCCGCGCTCGCGCAAAAAGTCCTCGACGCCGACATGGGTCATGGATTCGAATTCGGCGATCGCCTCGGCCACCCGCTTGCGCTGCGCCGCCAGCAGCGTGAACACCTGCTTCATCTCGCCGGAAACGCCAAAACGGCTCCAGCGCTCGGCGATGTGCGTGGGCAGGCCGATATCGGCGCAGAACGCATCCAGGCTGTCATAGCCGAGGCTGGCGACAAGCTGCCTGGTCTCCTGCGCCGACATGCGCGGCTCGAAGGCATGATCGTGCAGGCGCTGCGCCACAAGCTTGATGTCGGATGGCGACGCGCCCATGACCTTGCCGAACAGGGTTTTGACGTCAGACGGGTCGAATGCAGGCATATTTGGCCTCCCTGGGTCGCAGTCCAGATAGAACATGGGTCAAGGGTTGGCGCCTGACAAGTCGTTTCTGTTTGTGAGCCGGCGCATGATTTGGTACCGGCTCCCGACAGGACCTAAACCAGCATGCCCATCGGGTTCTCGATCAGGCGCTTGAAGGCGACCAGCAGTTCGGCACCCAGCGCACCGTCGACGGCGCGATGGTCGGTCGACAGCGTCACCGACATCACGGTGGCGATTTTGATCTCGCCGTTCTTGACCACCGCCCGCTCCTCGCCGGCGCCGACGGCCAGGATGGTCGCATGCGGCGGGTTGATGACGGCGGCAAAATCCTTGATGCCGAACATGCCGAGGTTGGACACCGCCGTGGTGCCGCCCTGATACTCTTCCGGCTTCAGCTTGCGGCTGCGCGCACGGCTGGCCAGATCCTTCATCTCGTTGGAGATGGTGGACAGCGTCTTTTCGTCGGCATGCCGAATGATCGGCGTGATCAGCCCGCCCGGGATCGACACGGCAACGCCGACATCGGCATGCTTGTGCTTGACCATGGCGCTTTCCGTCCATGAGGCATTGGCATCGGGCACCGCCTTCAGCGCCATCGCCATGGCCTTGATGACCATGTCGTTGACCGACAGCTTGTAGGCCGGAGCGTCGCCCTTATCGGTCTTCTTCACCGGGGCAACCGCATTGATTTGCGTGCGCAGCGCCAAGAGCGCATCGAGCTCGCAGTCGAGCGTCAGGTAGAAATGCGGGATGGTGGTCTTGGCCTCGGCCAGGCGGCGCGCAATGGTCTTGCGCATATTGTCATGCGGGACGAGCTCGTAGGAGCCCGTTTCGAACAAACGAAGCACGTCCCCCTCCCCCTTGAGGGGAGGGTGGCCGGCCAACGGCCGGTCGGGTGGGGTCGGCTCGACTGGACTCGGCGCAAGGGAGGTGCTGGATTGGGCGGTGCCTTCTGAGAGGGCCCCCTCCGTCCGCTTCGCGGACACTTCCCCCTCGAGGGGGAAGGAAAGTGCAGCGTCGATATCGGCTTTTACAACGCGGCCGTATGGGCCTGTGCCGGATATGCCGGAGAGGTTCAGGCCTGCCTTTCGAGCCAAGCGCCGTGCCAAAGGTGTCGCGCGGGTCCTCCCCTCCCCCTCGAGAGGAGGGTGGCCGGCCGCAGGCCGGTCGGATGGGGTCGGTTCGACCGGACGCGGCTCAAGGGCGGTGCCTCCTGAGACAACCCCCTCTGTCGACTTCGTCGACATCTCCCCCTCGAGGGGGGAGATTGGCGCATAGCTTTCACCGTCGGCATAAATCCAGGCGACAGCAGCGCCGACCGCGATATCGACACCTTCCTTGCCGGTGACATCGCGCAGGACGCCGCTGGCCGGCGCGTCGATCTCCATCGCCGCCTTGTCGGTCTCGATCTCGAACAGCACATCGCCCTTCTTGACGTGCGCGCCCTCCTCGGCGAACCAGCGCGAGATCTGTCCGGTCGCCATGTCCATGTCGACCTTGGGAAGAATGACTTCGGTCGGCATTTCTCAGCGAACCCCTTTCACGAGGTCGCGCGCGGCGGTGATAATGTCGGGAATTTGCGGCACCGTCGCCTTCTCGAGTTCCGGATTGTAGGGGATCGGCGTTTCGGCGCCGCCCAGCCGCACGATTGGCGCGTCGAGATAGTCGAACGCTTCGCTCTCGGCGATCATGGCGCTGACCTCGGCGCCGATCCCCAGCGTCTTGACCGCTTCGTAGACGCATAGCAGCCGCGACGTTTTCTTGACGCTGTCGATGACGGTCTGCTTGTCCATCGGCCGGATGGTCCGGAGATCGACGACTTCGACGTCGATGCCTTCGCTCTCCAGCGCGGCAGCCGCGTCGAGCGCCTTCTGCACCATGATCGAGGTGGCGACGATGGTGAGATCCCGGCCCTCCCGGCGGATATCGGCCTTGCCGATCGGCACGGTGTAATAGCCTTCGGGCACCGGTCCCTTCATCTTGTAGAGCAGCTTATGCTCGAAGATCATGACTGGATCGGGATCGGCGACCGCCGCCAAAAGCATACCCTTGGCATCATAGGGGGTCGCCGGCTGGATGACTTTCAGACCCGGCACATGGCCGAGCCAGGCCTCGAGGCTCTGGCTGTGCTGAGCCGCCGCACCGGTGCCGGAACCGGCGGGAAAGCGCATCACCACGGGAACCGAAACCTCGCCGCCCAGCATGAAGCGCATCTTGGCCGCCTGGTTGACGATCTGCTCCATGGCAAGCGTGGCGAAATCGGAAAACTGGAACTCGAAGATCGGCCGCATGCCGGTGAGGGCAGCGCCCACTGCAACGCCCGCGCCGCCCAGTTCCGAAATCGGTGTGTCGATGACGCGGTCAGCGCCATAACGTTCGACCAGGTCGCCAGTGACCTGGAAGGCGCCGCCATAGACACCGATATCCTCGCCCATCAGGAAAACGCGTTCGTCCATGTCCATGGCGATCGCCATGGCTTCCTGGATCGCCTGGGCGTAGCTCAGTTCACGCACCATCGCGTCCATCACGCCTGCTCCGTATACACGTAATTTCCGGTCTCGCTGATATCGGGCGATGGGCTCGCCTTGGCGAACTCGATGCCCTCGGCGATCTCTTGCGCCACGGCATCGCGAATGGCCTCGATGCCCTTGTCGTCGATGAAGCCGAATTCCCTGAGCTCGCTTTCGAACAGGGTGATCGGATCGCGGTTCGACATCCAGTCCTCGATCTCTTCCTTGGTGCGATAGCGGTTGCGGTCGCTCTTGGAATGGCCGCGATGGCGGTAGGTCTTGGACTCGATCAGCGTCGGCCCCTCGCCGGCGCGGGCTCGGGCGATAGCCTGATGAGACGCCTCAGCGACCTCGGAGAAGATGTTGCCGTTGACGATGACGCCCGGCATCGAATAGGCGGCGGCGCGCTCGGCGATGTTCTTGACCGCGGTCGAGCGGGCCGTCGATGTCGACATGCCATAGCCATTGTTCTCGCAGACGAAAATGACAGGCAGCTTCCAGACCGCCGCCATGTTGAGCGCCTCGTGGAAAGCGCCTTCATTGTTGGCGCCATCGCCGAAGAAGGAGACCACGACCTTGCCGGTCTTCATCATCTTGGAGGACAATGCCGCCCCGACGGCGATCGGGATGCCGCCACCGACGATGCCATTGGCGCCGAGATTGCCCTTGCCGACATCGGCGATGTGCATCGAGCCGCCACGGCCCTTGCAATAGCCTGTGGTCTTACCGAAGAACTCGGCGAACATGCGCTTGACCTCGGCACCCTTGGCTATGCAGTGGCCATGACCGCGATGCGTCGAGGTGATCTGGTCATCCTCGGCAAGCGGCATGCAGATGCCCATGGCGCTGGCTTCCTGGCCGATCGACAAATGCATGGTGCCGTGGATGAGACCGCGCGTGTAGCACTCCTCCGCGCCCTCTTCGAAGCGGCGGATCAGGTACATCTTATGGAGCACCTCCCTGAGGTGCTCGGCGCTGTAGTGGCGGTAGACGAAGGGTAGATTGGCGCGACTGTCAGTGACGGCTTTGCTGGCTGTGGCCATGATCACGCTCCCACGGACCCATAGACGAGCTTGTCCTGGCGGGCGCGCAGTTCGGCGATCTTGGAGCCCGCCGCGGGCGCTGCATTCGCGTAGGTTATGAGCTCGCCCTTCTTGATCGGCGCGGTGACCGAGCCGCCCTGCAGCAGGCCGCAGGGAATGGCCTTGGCGGCGCGCGCCTCAGGCGTCGTCATGATCCAGGCACGATAGCAATATTCGCCGATCGCATCGAGCTTCTCGCCGGGCTGCATGTCCTTCTTGGCCACGGCGGCGACTTCCGCCACCGGCTTTGCCAGCGGCACCATGTCGGCCTTGCCATAAAGCACGACGCGGGCGCAGGTCAGCGGCACTTCGAGCGAGGTCAGGTGATAGGGACGATGGAAAGTGAAATACGGGCCTTTGCCCATCTTCAAATCTTCCATGCGCTCGGAGATGCGCGGATGCGACATGTCGGCAACGACGAAGACGCCGGGCGCGACACCCTTGCCGATCGAATAGTCGACGACGCCGACCCTCGACAGCACGCCGCCATCCTTCTGCGGCACCAGCACCTTGGACAGTTCGCCAAGCGTCGCCGCCGGGCCATGCATGCCGGCCTTGTCTGGAACCAGGCCGGTGGCATTGGCGATCGCCGCCATCTCGACCATGGTCTTGGAGCCGTCGACGAATTCAACCAGCATCCGCACATTCATGTGCCGGCGCTTGGCTTCCTCCTCATAGTCTGGGGGAATGGCGTCGATGTTGAGCGGATTGTTCTTGCCCTTGCCGGCGGCAACGATCGGATGCCCCATGGCCGAAACGAATTCGATCAGTTCCATGCAGGAGGACGGCTCGTCGCCGGCGCCCAGCGAATAGGTGACGCCGAGCCGGTCGGCCTCGCTCTTCAGATAGGCGCCGATGGTGACGTCGGCCTCGACATTCATCATCACCAGATGCTTGCCATGTTCCATGGCGCGCAGCCCGATCTCGGCGCCGACGGCGGGAACCCCGGTGGCGTCGATGACGACGTCGATCAGATCGTTGTTGATGACAAGGCTGGCATCGTTGGTGACCGCCACCTTGCCGGCCTCCATCGCCGCCGTCATCGCGGACGCGCTCGAGACTTCGCGCGCGTGCCCGGTTTCCTGAAAGGCGATATCGACGGCCTTGCTGGCGGCAGGCAGGTTCAGTTCGGAAATGGCGCCGATCTCGATGCCCGACATATGGGCGACACGGGTGACGATGTCGGTTCCCATCTCGCCCGAGCCGATCAGGCCGATGCGGATAGGCTTGCCCGACTTGGCGCGTTCCTCAAGATCGCGGGCAAGGCCCGTCAACGAAACATTGGAAGCCATACCGGTCGTTCCTCCCATAATGCAGGCTTGTTCGATTGCCTGACGGGTATTGAACATCTGTATTTCTGTCAAGACTAATGTCCAGATTCTCGTGCTTAAAACCACTTTCCCAGCAGCCCGAACCGTGGATGAAAACGAAGCCGGGAACCGCACGGCGCGCAAAGACAGGTTCTCTCGCAGGCGCGCCGGAACAGCGCCAGCCTGCAGGCATTTTGGGATTACGGCCAGCTATGAAATAAAAGTACCGGAATATAAAACTATAAAATTTATCTTTCATGGCGTGTTCTCGCGTGCTAGCGTCGCGTCACGACTGGAAATGGAGTGCGCTTCCTGGGGTAGCCTTTTCCGGTCTGTTCCAAATAGGTCTGCCAAGGGACGTTGCGGTCGATGAAGATGAAAACGCCTGGCGAGAAGACTGTGTCCGGTGAGACTGAGGTGGCCAGTGCGCTGGAAGCCAGGTTGCGTGAGGGCTGGCTGGATTTCGCCCGGACCGAGCAGGCAATCGCGCGATACCTGCTCGCCAACATCCACGACATTCCCTTTGAAACTGGCGCCACCATTGCCGCCGGCGCCGGTGTCAGCGAGGCAAGCGTCACCCGCTTCGTACGGCGTCTCGGCTACACCGATCTCAAGGAAATGAAGCGTGGCCTGCGCTCCGCACCGAAAGCCGCTGGCCCGGGCCTGGACAGTGCCGAGTTGCGTTTCCGCATCGGCGGCGAAAAGCAGGAGCGGTTGGCTCGCAGCCTGGAGATGGAGCAGCAGGCCTTGACCGCGGCCTATGGCCTTGCCCAGGGCGAGATGTGGTCCGAAATCGTTCATCTGCTGAGCACCTGCGATCGCGTGAACTGCGTCAGCTTCCAGGCAGTGAAGGGATTGGGGCTCGATTTCGCGACGCGTCTGCGCTGGGTGCGGAACGATGTCCGCTTTGCCGAAGGTTTGGGCGGCACGTTCTCGGAAATCCTCACCGATAGCGGCGAAAATTCTTGCGTGCTGCTGATCGACACAGCGGAATACGCCGCGATGAGCTTTCGGCTTTGCGCCCAGATCAAGCGCCGGAAGATTCCTCTGATCATCGTTACCGACAAATACAGTCATTGGGCATCTGAATACACAAAACTGGCGCTCGAAGTATCGACGCGCGTCGACCTGTACTGGGATTCGACGGCCGCAATAAGTTCGGTTCTGAACCTCCTCACGCATTCCGTTGCCGAGAAACTCGGCAAATCGGCCGAGACGCGGATGAATGAGCTGGAGGATATCGCCGGGATCCTGCGAACCTTCCACAAGCCGCCACGGCGCGTCGCACGGCACATCAAAGAAGAAGGCGAAGAATGACGATGCATCACCCGTTGCTGAAACCGTGGACAGTCAGGGCAAGCGCATGAAGTTGACGGAATACGCCGCCTATGACGGCGTTGGTCTGGCCGATCTCCTGCGCAAGCGGGAAGTTACGCCGCGCGAACTGGGAAACTGCATCCTTTCAGGGATCGCCGCGGTCAATCCGCAACTCAATGCCGTGATCGAAACCTATGCCGATGCGATCGAAGCGCTCGGCGAGGTCCCCGGACCCGCACCTTTCCACGGCATGCCGACATTGACCAAGGATTTCCCCATCGAAGCCGGCCGGCCGGGAGAGTTCGGCAGCGTTCTCGCCAAGGGTTTCATCTGCGGCGACGATCACGCCTTCTGGGTGAAAATGCGATCCGGCGGCCTTGCCAATATCGGGCGTACCACCACGTCGGAATTCGGCATCGCGGCGGCAACCGAATCCTCACTCTATGGTGCGACACGCAACCCCTGGGATACCAGCAGGGGTGTTTCGGGATCGAGCGGCGGCGCAGCCGCGGCCGTTGCCGCCGGCATCGTTCCCTTCGCGCAAGGCGCCGACGGTGGCGGCTCCATTCGCACCCCCGCCGCCTTTTGTGGTGTCGTCGGCCTGAAGCCGTCTCGTGGACGGATCAGCGGCGCGCCGGAATCGAATGCGCCAATGCTGGGTCTCGCCATTTCCTTCATGCTGACACGCTCGATCCGAGACACGGCGGCTTTGCTTGATCTGGGGTCCGGTGCGCTTCCCGGCGACAGCTATGAGATCGTCCCTCCAACCACCAGCTATGCCCAGGCGATCAAGACGCCACCCAAGGCTTTGCGCATTGCCCTGTGCACAACGTCCTGGTCCGGCTATCCGCTCGACGCCGAGGTGAGGACGGCAGTTCTCGAAGTGGGCAAGAGGCTGGAGCAACTGGGCCACAAGGTCGTCGAAGCCGGGCCTGTGTTCGATTATGAGCGCTATCTGGCGGCACAGAAAGTGATCTGGGCAGCTTCTACGGCGCAGTCGCTCGACGAGTTGGCGGGCTTGCTGCGACGGTCGGTCGAAGAGGCCTGCCTGCAGCAGACGACACTTGCTGTCTATCGCCATGGCCGAACGCTGGACGCGGCAAGCCTGATCGCGGCCCTCGCTGTTTATGACCAGATCACGCGGACGGTTGGCGAATTCCTGGCCGTCCATGACGTGCTGGTGACGCCGACTTGCGCGATCTCGCCGGAGTTGCTCGGCACGCACAACCCGGATCGTCCTGGCCGCGACATCGACACGGTGTTCGCCGATCTGGCGCCGAAGGAGACGTTCAGCGCGCTCTTCAACGGCACCGGATCGCCGGCGATATCCCTGCCGCTCGGCTGGACGCAAAACGGCCTGCCGATCGGCGTGCAGTTTGTCGCTGCGTTCGGGCGCGACGATCTGCTGCTGCGGCTGGGTGCGGTGCTTGAGGCCGACTACGCCTGGCACCAGCGCAAACCACCTACCCACATCACCAAGACTGCTTGAACCAACAAGGACTGCTTGAACCAACAAGCATGGAACCGCCCCGGGAACATCATCAACGAAAATGGGAGATTGTCATGGACCGCAGAGTATTCCTCAAACGTGCGGCGTTTGCCGGCTTCAGCATCGCGACATTGCCGGCCACATTGCTTCGAGCCAATGCTGACGGCAGCAAGATACTGCGTATGGCCTATGGGGCCGAGGTTCTCACCCTGGACCCGATCAAAACCACTTACGGAGCCGATATCCTTATCCAGGGCATGATGTATGCACGCCTGCTGCATGCCAATGCCGATCGCACCGAAGTCGGCCCGGGCCTTGCCGAGAGCTGGGACATCGCGGATGACGGCAAGACCTATACCTTCCATCTGCGCGAGGCCAAATTTTCCGATGGGTCGCCGATCACGGCCGAGGACGTGGCGTTCAGCTGGAACCGCATGCGCTTCCAGAAGGATTCCGCCTATGCGGCGCCGTTTCAGCCCCTGACCAAGGTCGAGGCAAAGGACGCCAGGACAGTGGTGATGACGCTCGACCGCAAATTCACGCCCTTCCTGACGCTGACCGAAATCTGGAATACCGGCATCGTGCCGAAGGCAGCGGTCGAGAAAATGGGCGACGACGCTTTCGCCAAGGCGCCGGTCACATCAGGGCCGTTCAAATTCGTCGAATTGAAGCCGGGAGACCGCGTGGTCCTTGGCCGCAACGAGCATTATTACCGCCAAGGCGAGCCCAAGATCGACGGCGTCGAATTCCGCTATGTCCCGGACGACAACACCAGGGTCTCGATGTTGCAGGCGGGCGAACTCGACGTCTGCCTCGCAGTTCCAGCCCCGCGCATGGCCGAGTTGAAGGCCGCCGGCTTCCGCGCCGACCCTGAACCTTCGAGCACCACCTATGACATGCTGATCAACCATTCGGCAGAACCCTTCAACGATCTCAAATTCCGCCAGGCCGTCAGCTATGGCATCGACCGCACGGCCATCAATGCCGCGGTGACGCTGGGTCTCGGCACGCCGGCCAGTTCCATCATGAGCCCGACGCTCGATTTCTTCGACAAATCGCTCCCGATCATTGCCCGAGACGTCGAAAAGGCCAAGGCCCTGCTGGCCGAATCCGGCAAGACCGGAGCCAGTTTCGAACTCATCCAGAACGCCGGAAGTGCCGACGAGGAAAAGGCGGCGGTGCTGATCCAGGCGCAGTTGGCGGAAGTCGGCATCACCGTCAACATTGCCAAGATCGATTCAACCCAGGCATGGACCCGCCTCGCCGATGGCGAGTACCAGGCGGAAATGAACTGGTGGTACAACGAGACGCGAGATCCCGACAACGCATTGCGCTGGTGCGTCTGGGGCGCGGGCGACAACAAGTCCTACTACACCCGCTACAACAACGAAACGGTCGACAAACTGATCGATGAAGCCTCGGGCGAGGCGGACAATGCCAAACGGGCCGAGCTCTATGCCCAGATCCAGAAGACCGTGGTGGACGAGGTGGCGCAGGTGGCGCTCTATCACCCGACGTGGCTCAACGCCTACGCTCCGAGCGTGAAAGGGTTGGTCCTGAACGTTGGCCTGCAATTCTCGTCCATCGGCGGGACCAGCCTGGATTGATCGGCACAGGATGCGAGACGGGGACGAGACACTTCATCCCCGTCTCGCATCGATTTGACACCAGGATCCCGACCATGAATCGATTCTCCTTCGTGCTTAGACGGCCGATACAGTTGATCCCCGTGCTGCTGGGTATCAGTGTGATCACCTTCCTGCTGCTGCAAATGACACCCGGCGATCCGGTTCGCCTCATGCTTGGCCCCAAGGCCAGTCAGGAGGCGATCGAATTCGTGCGGGCGCGATACGGTCTCGATCAGCCCATCCCCGTGCAGTATTTCTATTACGTGCTGAATTGCCTGCGCGGCGATTTCGGTCAGTCGATCGCCTTCCGGGGTCCCGTCAGCGGCGTCATCGCGGCACGGATCGCGCCAACGGTTTTCTTGATCATCTATGGCCTCGTGATCTCGCTGCTGTTGACATTCGCGCTCGCGGTCACCGCTGCCCGGCAGCGCGGACGGTGGATCGATCACCTCATCCGTCTCGTCTGCGTCGCGGGCGTCGGCGTGCCGTCCTACTTTGTCGGCCTGCTGCTGATCATGGGCTTCTGCCTGCGGCTGAAGATCTTCCCCGTCTCTGGATACGGACCGACCTTTATCAACAATCTGTGGCATCTGTTCCTGCCGGCCCTGACGATCGGCATCGGGGTGACGCCGATCCTCGCGCGTAATCTGCGCGCGACCTTCATTCAGCAGCTGGACAAGGATTACGCGATCGCCTGCCGCTCCAGGGGCCTGCCGGAAAGCTATATCTTTTCCCGGCATGTATTCTGGAATTCCCTGTTGCCGACGGTCAATCTGCTGGGCGTCGTGGTCGCCTTCCTGATCGGCGGAACGGTCGTTGTCGAAAATGTCTTCAACATTCCAGGGCTCGGCAACCTGCTCATCCGCGGCGTTCTCACGCACGACCAGTTCGTCGTCCAGGCGGTGGCCCTGCTGCTTGCCGTAGGTGTCGTCATTTCGAATTTTGCCGTCGATGTCTTGACCGCCATTCTCGACCCAAGGGTGGAATTATGAGCGATGTGATGCAGGGCAGCGGCTCCTTGGCCATGGCGCGTATCCGGACGATGCCGGCAACCTTGATCATTGGCGGCGCCATCACTTTGGCCTGGATCGTCGTGGCCATTTTGGCGCCGGTGCTGACCAGTTTCGACCCGATCAAGGTCGATGTGATGCAGGCGCTGAAACCACCTGGCGCCGAGCATTGGTTTGGCACCGACGCCATCGGCCGCGATGTCCTGGCGCGGACACTGTTTGCCGCACGCTACGATCTCGCCATGGCCTTCTTCGGCGTGGTCGGTCCGATCATCCTGGGGACGACCATCGGCCTCATCGCCGGCTATCTGGGCGGCAGGATCGATGCGGTGCTGATGCGCATCCTCGAGGTCACCGTATCATTTCCCTATTTCGTCCTCGTGATCGCCATCGTGGCCGTGCTGGGGCCCGGCCTCAAGAGCTACTTCATCTCGCTCACCTTGGTGAACTGGGTCAGCTATGCGCGACTTGTGCGGAGCCAGGCGCTGGTGCTGCGTGGCGTCGATTTCGTGCTGGCGGCACGTGGCATGGGTTTTGGGCATTTGCGCATCATGCTGTTCCACATCCTGCCGAATGCCATCGTCCCATCGATCGTCTTCGTCATGACCGATGCCGTGCTGGCCATCGTGCTCGGATCATCATTGGGTTTTCTCGGCCTCGGCGTACAACCGCCGACGCCCGAATGGGGCGCCATGATCGCGGATGGGCAGACCTACCTGACGACCGCATGGTGGATTGCGATCTTCCCAGGCATCGCCATCTGCCTTCTGGCGCTGGGCCTCTCGTTGACCGCTGATGGTCTCGCCCGCCTCCTGAACACGGAATCCTGAGATGAGCGACCTCGTCAGCGTCGAGAACCTCACCATCGACTTCGCCACCAATTTTGGCGACGTCCATGCCCTGCGCGGCGTCAGCTTTTCACTAAAAGCGGGAGAGGTCCTTGGGATCGTCGGTGAATCCGGATCGGGCAAGACGGTGGCCTGCAGGGCCATCCTCAAGCTGATTGCCGGCAACGCACTGGTGAAGTCGGGCCGGATTATGTTCGAGGGCAGCGATGTCCTCGCCATGAAGGATGCCGAGCTGGGCCGGCTGCGCGGCGGGCAAGCGGCGATGATCTTCCAGAACCCGTCAACGCATCTTGATCCGATCATGACGGTCGGGCGTCAGGTGGGCGAAGCGATGGTGGTCCATCAGGGCATATCCTGGCGGCAGGCCAATGCGCGGGCGGTCGGACTGCTCGAAGACATGCATATCAAGGACGCGTCAAGGCGCGCGGGCGCCTATCCTCACGAGCTGTCCGGAGGCATGCGTCAGCGGGTGATGATTGCGGCGGCCCTTGCCTGCGAACCGAAACTGCTGATTGCCGACGAGCCCACGACGGCACTTGATGTCACGGTGCAAGCTCAGATACTCGACCTGCTCCGCGGCATCCGGCGTGAACGCAAGCTGTCGGTCATTCTGGTCTCTCACGACCTTGGCGTGATCGCGGAAATGTGCGACCGCGTCGTCGTCATGAAGGACGGTGCGGTGCTGGAAATCGGCTCGGTCGATCAGATCCTGCGTGACCCCGCCCATGAATACACGAAGCGCCTGATCGCTTCCCAACCCTCGCTGATGAAGCCGACCACGCATGCTTGCCCTGTGGCGACGGAACCGCATCTCCTGGTGAAGAACCTGTGCGTGAACTTCTACCCTGGGCAGAGCCTTGCGGCCTGGGCGACGCGCAAGCCGCCGCAAATCGTGCGCGCCGTCGACAATGTTTCGCTGGCATTGCGGCGCGGTGGGGCATTGGGGATCGTCGGCGAGTCCGGTTCCGGCAAGAGCACCATAGCCCGGGCTATTGCAGGCCTTGTGCAGCCGGAACAAGGAGAGATCGAGGTGGACGGCCAATCGCTCGATCGCGCACTGAGGCAGCGCCGACCGGAGCAGGTTCGCAAACTGCAGATGGTGTTCCAGGACCCGTTCATGTCCCTCAACCCGGCGTTTACGGTTGCGCGAACTCTGGCCGAACCGCTGCGGCAACAGAACATCTGCCCGGAAAGAGACATTCCGGAGCGGATCCGCGAGCTGATGGAAAAAGTGGAATTGCCACGCCAGTTGCTGGACCGACGCACCACGCAGCTTTCCGGCGGCCAGCGGCAGCGCGTCGGTATCGCCAGAGCCCTGGCGCTGGAGCCTGAGATCTTAATCGCCGATGAAGTCACCTCCGCTCTGGACGTCACCATCCAGGCCCAGGTGCTCGGCCTCTTTGCGCGGCTGCGCCGCGAATTGTCGCTGACGCTGATCCTGATTTCCCACGATCTGGGCGTGGTGCGTTATCTCTGCGAGCACGTTGCGGTCATGCAGCACGGCAAGCTGGTTGAATACGGCAATACGGAAGACGTTCTGGATCGTCCGCAGCAGGCCTATACCCAAGAATTGATTGCCGCTATCCCGAAACTCTCGCGTCGAACGAGCAGCGGAATCCAACCAGGAGACACCCCGCTACTGGCCGCCGGAAGCAAATGCTAGACTAAAGCCTTCAGGGCCGAGCGTGATCGAGCACGGCAGCGTCAGCACCCAGGCAAGCAGCAAATTGCGTCGGGCGTTGCCGGAACGACGGCGGCGAACGGTTCCGGCTGCAATGGGGCGACGCTGCGCACGCCGAAGGCGGGCAGGAACCACTTCGCGCTGCCCGATTGTTCCAGCGGATGATCCGGTCTCGGAATGCCCGCCTCGCTGGAAACTATATCCACCATGTCCCACTCCAGATGCATTGCAGCAAAGAACTGGGAAGACGCTATGACCGCACGATGAACCCTGTGTGACGCCGGCGAACGCCGCGTTCACGAACAGACCTGCCGAAAAGCGGGTGGGCCACGCCTATTTGGCAATCTCGAGCAGGGACGATACCAACAACTCTCGCTCGTCTTTCGACAGGACATCCGAATCGAAGAGGTTCATGCTGCGCAATCCCTCGATGGCGAGATAGCAGATCAACAGCGATTTGAGATCCGGCGTTTCGCCCTTCAGCCGCTCGAAAAGCTGCCGCTTGAAGGTCTTTATCGGCATCATGAAATCGGGATCCTCGGCGATGGCCGAGAAGATCCAGGACGCCGACGGCTGCTTTTCCTCGCAATCATTGGCCGACAGCCTGATGTAGACGGCTAGGGGATTTTCGTCCTTGTCATTTGTGCGGGCGGCTTCCAGCGCGTGCTCGAACTCACGCAGATAGCCTTCGACCAAACCTTGCATCAATTTGGCCTTGGTCGGGAAGTTGTAGAGGAGCCCTCCTTTCGACACGCCGGCACGGCTGGCGACGGCATCCAGCGACAGGCTGCCTGGTCCGGATTCCCGGGCAACATCAGCCGCCGCGGCGAGAATCTTCTCGCGCGAATTCGGTCGTTGGGCTCTCATGGTGCCTCCCATCGCAAGCTTAGGCCCAATTGACAAGACCGTCCAGACGGTACAGTAAGACCGCCATTATTTGAAATCGGGACCCGCAGTCGATATGTGTCCCGATATCCGCGCTGCGCGCCGGATTTTCGACTGAGGGGACTTCCTTGTTCAAGCGCATACTCCGTATATTTATCATTGTTCTGGTTTTGGCCCTGCTCGTCGTCGTGGTCGGCGGCATCGTCGGCTTCAACTTCCTGCGTGACAACGGCATCAAGCAGTACTTCGCATCGATGAAGCCGCCGGCAGCAACCGTTTCGACAACCATCGCCAAGCCTTCGGCCTGGACGCCGGGCGTCGAGGCGATCGGTACGGTCAAGGCCGTGCGCGGTGTCGACCTGACGGTCGAGACCACCGGTATCGTCAAGGACATCCTTTTCCATGCCAACCAGAAGGTGGCGGACAATGCGGTTCTGCTGCAGCTCGATGACGCCGTCGAGCGCGCCGATCTCGACGCACAGAAGGCGCAGGCCGCGCTCGATCAGACATCGCTTGCCCGCGCCATCGAACTGACCAGGCGTGGCGTTGGCTCCGACTCGACGCTGGACACGGCGCGTGCGGCGGCCTCGGCCTCGGCGTCTCAGGTCACCAAGCTGCAGGCCGTGCTCGAGCAGAAGCAGTTGACGGCGCCTTTCGGCGGCACGGTGGGCATTCCGAGGATCGATATCGGCCAGTATCTGGCGCCCGGCACCGCCGTGGTGACATTGCAGGATCTCGACACGATGCGGGTCGATTTCTCGGTTCCCGAACAGCAACTCGCTCTGCTCAAGATAGGCCAGACGATTCGATTGGGCTTTGGCGGTGAGGACAGGCCATTCGCAGGCGCCATTCGCGGCATCGACCCGAAGATCGACTCGTCCAGCCGGCTGGTGAACATCCGGGCGGAAGTCGCCAATCCCGATGGCAAGCTGACCCCCGGCCAGTTCGTGCAGGTGCGTGTCGAGCTGCCCGAAGAGCAGAACGTGCTGACCCTGCCGCAGACGGCGCTGACGACAAGTCTCTATGGCGACTACATCTTCGTGGTGCAGCCAGCCAAGCCCGCCGAGGCGGCGCCAGCTGCCAAGCCGGAGGAAAAACCCGCCGCGCCGGCAGCCGACAAATCGGCTGATGCCAAGCCTGCGGACACCAAGCCGGCCGATGCGATGAAGCCGGCGGCTGATGCTGCCAAGCCCGCCGCCGATGCGGCAAAGCCGACTGACCAGGCTCCCGATGCGGTCAAGCCGGCGGCGGAAGGTGACAAGCCCGCGCTCGTGCTGTCGCAGGTGTTCGTCAAGCCCGGCCGCCGCAATCAAGGTGTGGTCGAGATCGTCGAGGGGCTGAAGGCCGGTGACCAGGTCGTCACCGCCGGTCAGAACCGCCTCTTCAACGGCATGTCCGTCGTTGTGGACAACACCATCGACCCGACCAAATCGGCGAACAAGCAGGCCGAACAGCAATGAGCTTTTCAGATCTCTTCATTCGCCGGCCTGTTCTTTCGACGGTCCTTGCCTGCATGATCCTGCTCCTGGGTTTCCAGGGCATCTTCAACCTGTCGATCCGGCAGTATCCGAAGGTCGATGAAACGGCGATCACCATCACCACGGCCTATCCGGGCGCCAGCGCCGATCTGATCCAGGGCTTCATTTCCGCCCCGATCGCGCGCGCCGTCGCCTCGACCGAAAACATCGACTACGTCACCTCGTCCAGCCGCCCGTCCTCCAGCACCGTGACGGTGCAGATGAAGCTCGGCTCGAACCCCGACGTCGCGCTGACCGAAGTTCTGTCCAAGGTCCAGGGCGTGCGCGGCACCTTGCCGGACGCATCGAAGGACCCTGTCATCGTCAAGGGCACCGGCCAGCAGTTCGCGATGATGTACATCTCGATGCAGAATCCGAACATGACGAAGGAGCAGCTTACGGAGTATATCGAGCGCGTCATCAGACCGCGCATGTCGACGGTCGAAGGCGTCGCCGACGTGCAGATCTTCGGCGCCCAGGAATACTCGATGCGCGTCTGGATCGATCCGGTCAAGCTTGCCGCGCGCGGCGTGACGGCCTCCGAACTGCTGACGGCGATCAACAATTCCAACTTCCTGTCGGCGCCCGGCAACACCCAGAACGAGTATGTCGTTTCCTCGATCACGGTGCGCTCGACATTGCAGACGCCGGAGGCATTCGCCGAGCTGCCGCTGCGCTCTACCGACGGCAATGTGGTGCGGTTGCGCGACGTGGCTCGCGTCGAACTCGCCGCAGAGAACACCGACACCAGGGTCTCGTTCAACGGCAAGCCAGGCACCTTCCTCGCCATCTTCCCGACGCCGGCGGCCAATCCGCTGACCACGGCGGCTGCGCTCACCAAGCTGGTGCCGCAGATTCAGGAGACGCTGCCGAAAGGCATGACGATCGAGGTCGTCTACGACGCGACCGGGCAGATCAGCGCTTCCATCGAAGAGGTGTTCAAGACCATCGCCGAGGCGGTTGCCATCGTCATCGTCGTCATCCTTCTGTTCCTTGGCTCCTTCCGGTCGGTGATGATGCCGATCATCACCATCCCGTTGTCGCTGATCGGCGTCTGCTTCCTTTTGTTTGCTGTCGGCTACTCCATCAACCTGCTGTCGCTGCTGGCCATGGTGCTGGCGATCGGCCTGGTCGTCGACGACGCCATCGTGGTGGTGGAGAACATCCATCGTCACATGGAAGAAGACCACATGTCGCCGATGCAGGCTGCGTTCAGCGGTATGCGCGAAATCGCGTCAGCCATCGTTGCCATGACCATGACGCTGGCCGCCGTGTTCGCGCCGCTGGCCTTCACCGGCGGCCTCACCGGCGCGCTGTTCCGCGAATTCGCAGTCACGCTCGCCGGCTCGGTGGTGCTGTCGGGCGTCATCGCCATCACCATCACCCCGATGATGTCGGCACGCCTCTTGAAGTCCGGCACGCCGGGCCGTTTCCAGCGCATTGTCGACGGCACCTTCGCGCGCGTCGAGCATGTCTATGAACGGGCCGTCACCGGGTCGCTCAATTATCGCCCATTGACGCTGATCATCGTGCTTGCGCTTGTCGGTGTCACTGGCTTCATGTTCACCAAGACCTCGAGCGAACTGGCGCCGGAAGAGGACCAGGGCTTTCTGCTCTCGATTGTGACGGCGCCGCGTTATGCGACCTCCGATTACACCGAGACATACGTCAACCAGATCCTCGGCCTGGTGAAGGATATTCCCGAAACACGGGCGCAGTTCTCGGCCGTCGCCTTCGGCGGCACGACAAACAGCGCCTTCGTCGGCTATGCCTTCAAGGACTGGGCGGAACGCAAGCGCAATTCGAAGGAACTGCAGGCCGACATTACGGCCCGTATCGCCAAAGTGGCCGGTGTCGAGGCTTTCGTCTTTGCACCGCCGACGTTGCCGGGCTCCGGTGGCGGCCTGCCCATTTCCATGGTGGTGAGATCGACCGGCGCTTCCTCGGAAGTGTACGAGGTGGCCGAGCAGATCAAGAACAAGGCGCAAGCCTCCGGCCGCTTCATCGTCGTGCAGAATTCGATGGCCTATGACGCACCGGAGGTGACGGTGACCATAGACCGCGACCGCGCCGCGGCGCTGAACCTGCCGATCGCCGATATCGGCCGCACGCTGACCCTGCTGGTCGGCGGCGCCGAAGTGGCGCAGTTCGACCGCGACTCCAACAGCTACGACATCATCCCGCAGGTGCCGCAGGAGTTTCGCGATAACCCCGACAAGCTCGGCGAATACTTCGTGCGCAGCGTGACGGGCGAGATGGTGCCGCTATCGGCGGTGGTCAAGATTTCGACCAATGCGGCGCCGGCGGCAATCGAGCAGTTCAACCAGTTGAATTCGTCGACGATTTCGGCGCTTCCGTTACCCGGTGTCACCACTGGCGACGGGCTGAAGGCGCTGGAGGACATCGCAAAGGAGAGCCTGCCCGACACCTTCTTCCTCGACTATTCCGGTCAATCGCGGCAGGAAAAGGAACAGGGCAACACCATCCTGATCGCTTTCGCGGCCGCCGTGGTCGTCATCTATCTGGTGCTGGCGGCGCAGTTTGAAAGCTTCCGCGACCCTCTGATCATCATGATGGCGGTGCCGCTGTCGATCTTCGGCGCGATCGTGCCGCTCAATCTGGGCCTCGGGACGCTCAACATCTACACGCAGGTCGGCCTGATCACACTGATCGGTCTGATAACCAAGCACGGCATCCTGCTGGTCGAGTTCGCCAACCAGCAGCGTGAAAAACATGGCATGCGGCGGCGCGACGCCATCATCGCCTCGGCCAAGGTGCGCCTGCGGCCGATCCTGATGACGACAGCGGCGATGGCGCTCGGCGTTGTGCCGCTGATCACGTCCAGCGGCGCTGGTGCCGCAGCCCGCTATTCGATGGGCCTGGTCATCTTCACCGGCATCCTGGTCGGCACCCTGTTCACGCTCTTCGTCGTGCCCATGTTCTACACCTTCATCGCCAGCAAGGATCTGCCTCATTTGGCGGAGAAGCCGGACCCCAAGCTGATGCCGGCACTGCCGAGCTAGGGCGGTCGAGGGAGTCCCGCCCGGAAATGTGCAGGACAAATCGATGGAAGCAAAAGAAAGAGGCCGGGAATTTCCCGGCCTCTTTCTTTTTGGCTGGACTCGATACCCCGGTTCGAGCTTTGCTCGATACCGCCGGTTTGCGCTGTGCTCGATACCGCAGCGTTTTCCGGCGGGAGCCTTGAACAAGGCGCGACAGCATGCTGACACGCCACCGTTTCCAGCCTGCTACTTGACGATGACGATGCTGGTGTTGGTCGCCCCGAAGGTTTCGACGAGCTGGTAGAAATCAGCGGCGTTGTCGGGGTGCAGCCGCACGCAGCCATGCGACGCCGGCTGGCCGAGGCGCTTGATCGCATAGGTCGCGTGCACCGCATAGCCGCCGCTGAAGAAGACCGAGTGCGGCATCGGGGCGTTGTCGTATTTCTTCGAGTACCACATTTCATGCATGCGGGTCGGCTTGAACGAGCCGGTCGGCGTCACATGGGCCCGGTCGCCGGTGGAGACTTTCCAGGCGAAGGTCGGCCGGCCGTCGACGGAGACTTCCATGATCTGCTGCGAAAGCGAAACGCGCGCCACGATCTTGTTGGCGGCGTGCGCCGCACCCGAGCCGGCGCCGAGCAGCAGTGCTGCACCAGTCAAGGCAGCGGCGGTGATGTTGATGAGCTTCGCGGAAATGGCGGTATGCATGATGAAGTCCCCTCTCTCTGCCGGTTAGGCCGGCTCCAATTCGATGGCCGCTTATCCCAACGTCATGTTTCGAGAGGATTTCGCAAAATGCTCGCTTCTGTTTCGAATCTGTTTCCACTGGTTAACAAACGCCTCCTTATAAATGGGGGTGGAACAGGCTCGGCAGGCCCGCCCAGCCAAGACCAAGAGTCGGGAACATGAGTATCCGCCCCCAAACGAAAGTGCGAATTGGCGTCATGTGAAAGAACAACCCTCGGCATCGAAACCAACCTGCAACAAAGTGCGGCTCCTAGCGGCATGATCCGGATACGGGGTGCGAGCAAAGTTGACGCAACGAAAACAGCCGGTAACGAACATGGGAACGAAATCGAACGCGCTGTCCTGGCTTCTCAGGATCAGCATCGCGGCAACGGTCATCGGCGGCGTCGGCACGGTTGCCGGCACCCCGCTGACAAGCCTCGGCGCGATGACATCAGGCGAGATTTCGACGCTGCATGCCGCACTGTTTTTCGCCACGGTCTGGATTGTTTCCAGCCTGCGCATCGCCCGGCACAAGGCCCTCTGGCGGGTCGGCCTTAGGCTGACGGGTTTGCGCGGCGCCTCCGGCAACTTGCTGCCGAGAGGACCGAAGGCCCGCGCCGCGACGGGGGGCTCCGTGGGCGGCGCGGGCACTTCGGGGGTATCCTGAAGCGACCCGCAACAGGTCATTTCTAGAGAATTGGCATTTTTGGGGAACTGTGACGATGAAAACGAAATTCGCTGCTTCGGTGCTGTCCGCACTGCTTTACGCCCAAGGCCTGCTCGGCTTTGCCGGTCTTGCCACCATGCTTCTCAGGGACCGCGCCCATGCAAGCGAACTCACCATGGGCAGTGACATGCCGGTGGGGCCATCGCTTCTGCTGGTACGCTGAGTATCAGGAGCATCGGGCCCAGAGATGGAAAATCCGATGCCCGAAAAAACGGATTGCGCCAGTACCCGGCAGTCAGTCGGCGAATTGCCGCGGCGGATCGAACCGATAGCCGGCTCCACGTATTGTGGTGATGGTGTCGGTGTCGAGCTTGCGGCGCAGCCGCACGATGCGCGAATCGATCGAACGATCGAAGGCGTCGGCGTTTTCGGCCGGTGCCGCGGCGATGATGTCGTCACGCGTCAGCACCTTGCGCGGACTGGCCAGGAACAACCTGAGCAGCGCCACCTGGCCGGGCGAAAGCTGTTCCTCGGAGCCGGAGCGATGCATGACCATGGCCGATCTCAGATCGACGGTCGCGTTCTCCAGCACGATGAGTTCCTGGGTACCCCTGCCGCGGCGCGAAAGCAGGCCGCCGACACGGGCGGCCAGTTCACGGACATTGAGCGGGCTCTCGACGACGTCGGCCGCACCAAGCTCCAGCGCCAGCACCTTGTCGACAAGATCGGCCGGCCGGCAGATGAGGATAAAATCCGGTCCGCCCTCGCCGCCTCCTGCTTGGCCGCCATACCGTCTGAGCAGGTCCCGCCCCTCCGCCTGGCTGAGGCTGTCGCCGACGACGACGACGTCGATGCCCTTTCCCGACAGCAGCGATTCGGCCTCCCAGGGCTGGCGTGCCTGATGCACATCGTGGCCGCGCCGCTCGAGATGGTCGGCGAGTTCGGTCGCCACCACTTCGGCTACCGAAACGAGCGCAATAACGGATCGTGCGGCCATCTTTTCCAACCGTTCCCTGGCAACCCGGATATGAGTGCTGGACATGATGTTTATACCCAATCTACTTTCCACTGAAAGTGGGAGCGAAAGCATCGTGCGGGCAAGAATTGTCATCGTCGAGGATGAGCCCGACCTCAGGGACGCGGTCGCCGAATATCTTGGCGCATCCGGCTATGACGTGGCCACCGCTGAAAGTGCTGCCGCGGCGCGCAGCCTCGTTGAAACGCAATCGTTTCATCTCGCCATTCTCGACATCGCCATGCCCGGCGAGGACGGCCTCTCGCTCGGCCGCTGGCTGCGTTCGAAACTGCCGATCGGCATCATCTATGCGACCGCGGCCGGCACCGCGCTCGACCGCATCGTCGGGCTGGAACTCGGTGCCGACGACTACATCGTCAAGCCCTACGAATTGCGCGAAGTGCTGGCCAGGGTGCGCAGCGTGTTGCGCCGGGTTCCCCAGCCGAAGGAGCTCCAGGACAACAAGGCCGGGACGGATCGCCGTTCCGTTACCTTCGGCCCCTTCCAGGCCGATCTCGACGGCAGGCTGGTCACCGGCGCCAATGGCGCGGTGGTCGACATGGCCAAGAGTGAGTTCGACGTGCTGGAGATTTTCCTCACCCGCGCCAATCGGCTGCTGACCCGCGCCGCTATCTCCGAGGCGATCGGTTTCACCGAAGATCCGGAATCGTCACGCGCGGTCGACATTCGCATCATGCGGCTACGCAAGAAGATCGAGGCCGATCCCGCCAATCCGAAATTCCTGCGCACGGTGCGCGGCGAGGGCTATATCTTCTCGCTGCCGACCGGCGACGGCAACTGAGGACCGGGCCAGAAGGATTCGGCTGCTCGCCAGCCGGAATAGGCACGACTCCGAATTGGCGCGACTCCGGAATGACGGCACAAGATGATCGCTGAAGCAGCAAGCACCGATATGCAAGGGTTCAGGCAGGGCGCGGCGATGGCGGCCGTGCGCGTGGTTCGCCGGCTTCGCGAGGCCGGCGACTGGCAGCGCGAGATGGACGGCATACTGGAAACGCTCTGCCGGGCCATGGATTGCCAGCGCGGCATCCTGTTTCGCTTGCGCGAACTGCCCGGCCAGGGCTTCGCCCAATCCGTCGCCGCCTATTGGATCGACCCTCTTTTCGGCGGCGAACTGGCGTCGCCAACCGTCATCATGCAATCGATCGTCAATTCCGACCCCCTGCTGGAGCGGCTTGCCGAGGACGAACGGCAAGGCAAGATCTTCGCCGGCCATACGCGCGATCTCCAAGGCTTCCTGAGGACCGATTTCGAGAAGCAGAACATCAAATCGTTCCTCTCGGTCTCGGTCTTCGCGCATGGCCATCTCTGGGGCACGCTGGCGGTCAATGACTGCGTCAACGAGCGTGCATGGACGGACGAGGAAGAGGCGGCGCTGCATATCATCGCGCTGGCCATCGGCGACGCCATCGAGCGCTCGCCCTCGGACGCCCACGCCAGCGAGGTCATTCGCCGCACCATGCTGCAGGCCTCGCTCGACGCCATCGTCGTCATCGACGAGACCGGCTCGATCATCGAATTCAATCCGGCTGCCGAGAAGATGTTCGGCTTCCAGCGCAGCGACATCCTCGGAAAGGACCTGCTCGATACGATCGTGCCGATCTACTACCGCAAGGGCTATGCTTCGGGGGCCGAATACATGTCCGGCCGCGGTGCGCCGATGGTCGGCCAGCGGCTCGAGACGGTGACCCAGAATGCCGCCGGCGAAGTGTTCCCGATCGAGCTGACGGCGACCGAGATGCGGGTTGCCGACCGCCGCCTGATCTTCGGCTCCATCCGCGACCTGCGCGACAAATTGCGCGCCGAGGAGGAGATCGGCCGGCAGCGCGAGAAGCTGCACCAGAACGAGAAGATGGCGGCGATGGGTTCGTTGCTGGCCGGCGTCTCGCACGAGCTCAACAACCCGCTGGCCGTGGTGGTGGCGCAATCGACGCTGCTGCACGAATTTGCCTCCGACCCGCAGACCAAGGTGCGCGCCGAGAAAGTCCGTGCGGCCGCCGAGCGCTGCGGCCGCATCGTCAAGAGCTTCCTGTCGATGGTCCGCCTCCATCCCGCGGCACAAGCCGAGACCGACCTCAACCAGGTGATCCGGTCGGCACTCGAAGTGACCGCCTATGGCGCGCGCTCGAGCGGCATCACCATCGACACCGATTTCGCCGCCGGCCCGCTGCTGGCCATGGCCGACGCCGACCATGTGACGCAGGTGGCGGCCAATTTCCTCATCAACAGCCAGCACGCTTTGGCCGGCATTGCCGGCGACCGGCTGATCAAGGTGCGGACGTTCCGCAGCGACCGCGGTCATCCCTGCTTCTCGGTCGAGGACAACGGGCCCGGCGTGCCGGAAACGATCCGCGGCCGCATCTTCGAATCCTATTTCACCACCAAGCCGGTCGGCGTCGGCACCGGCATCGGCCTGTCGATCTCGAAATCGATCATCGAGCGGCACAATGGCAATGTCTGGTTCGAGGAAGTGCTCCCGAGAGGCGCGCGTTTCGTCGTCCAGCTGCCGGCCATCGTGGCCGGCCTCGCCACCGCCGGCGACAACCAGCCGCGATCGAGCGGCCTGCGCCATGCCTTGATCATCGACGACGAGCCGGATGTCGCCGGCTCGCTCTCCGACATTCTCGAACTGATGGGCATCAAGTCGCGGATCGTGCCGGTCTGGGAATCGGCCGCCGCCACTTTGAGCGGCCACATGCCGCCGGACATCGTCTTTTCGGACCTGCGCATGCCCGGCGTCAGCGGCATATCGATCTATCGCGAGTTGCTCGCCGAAAAGCCTGATCTGGCGCGGCGTTTCGTGCTGGTCACAGGCGACCTGATCGGTGCGAAAGCCGAAATCGAGGCGCTGCCGGCACAGCAGCGGCCGCAAATCCTGGAAAAGCCGTTCAGCACGCTGGATGTGCGCAGTGTGCTGTCCGCCATTGCCGAACAGGCGGTCTTGAAAGGATAAAGAAGAGGCCCCGGGGGCGGGGGCCGAAGAAGAGCGCACTGGAGGGAGCGCTCGGGGAGTCCAGAGCATGATCCCAAAGCGGGAACGGTTTCGGATCATGCTTCGACAAAATCAGAAAATATTCGGCGTATCGGCCAAGGGTGCGGCATTGGCGATCATGCGGACGGCGCGGCTCTTGTGTGTTCCGGACTGTTCGGCGATGGCGCGCAGGCAATCGATACTCTCGGCACCCCATGCCTGGCCCTTGCAGGCGAAGTCGGTCACCGGCACCGGCAGACGCGCGGTCCTGGTCGTCGTCTGCGCGCCGTCGATGAGATTGGACGGCGGATTCAACGAAGCGAAGGCCGGCCCGATTGTCGGCGTGAACGCCATGCCGACGAAGGCGCAAGCAGCCAGCACCATGAACATCGCCATGGGGTGGTCGCTGGCCCGCTGGCGCAGCGCCAGTTTCGGACGGCGGTCATTGCGCTCTGGAGCCTGAAGGCGGCTCTCGCCGCGGATCGTCTGGATTTTCGCATGCATTGCCTTCCCCTTCGCTGAGTTTCTTTTGGCGGTGAAATGAACTTATCCGCACTTTGTAACGACGATGGGGTGGCGAAGGACTGGGACTGTAACGAGTTCGAAACAGCATTTCGGGCGAAGTCGGGCAAAATCGGGCATAGCCTCGACGGCACGCGGGCTCGAGGCGCAACCTGACCCGATCTTGCCGAACAGTTTTTCGGAAAAGATCAGACTCAGCCCGGAGCCTGAATCTCGGCAATGATCTTGTGCGCGGCGATACGCCCGGCAATGATGGCGCCCTCGACATACCCTGGAAACGACGGCGAGAGTTCTGAACAGGCGAGATACACCGGCGGTGCGCCGGCAAGGATCGTTCGCTCGGCGTCTGTCGCTGTAACATCGACAACAAGATCGCTGTACGCGCCGCCGCTCCAGCGATCTCCTGTCCAGTCACGCAAACTGAAATCGATGACATCACCGGCATCAGGGCCAAGGGCTGCCTCCAACCGGCCGGTCACCTCCGCACGCAGTTCCGCCTCGCCGAGGTCGCGCCAGCGCAGCGCGAGCGGCCCGCCGACGAACACGACGAGCGCGGCATGCTCCACATCCTTGCCGGCGTCGCAGGCAAACAGTCCCGGCGGATCGAGCCACATCACCATGCCGTTCAAATCCCGCCCGCGCCAAAACGGTTTGGCATAGCGCACCAGGATCTTGATAGCCGCGCCGCTTTTCCAGGCGCCGAGCGCCCGCCCCAGTCCAGCCGGCAAGGCAGGGACAAAGGCGAGCTCCGTCACCGTCGCCGGGGGGACGGCAACCAGAACCGCGCGCGCCTCGATGGCACCCCCGGCCGAAACGACAAGAACACCTTGCGAACTGTGCTCGATGCGCGTGACGGGCTCGCTGAGCCGCAACCGATCGCCAAGGTCGCGGGCCAGATCGTCGGCCAGTGAATGCATGGTTTCGCGCACGAAATATTGCAGCTCCGGCACCTCGTTGGTGACCCGTCGGTCATTGTCGATCAGATACCAGAGAGGAATCCGATCCAGCGCCATGCACCAGAGACCTTCGATCATCGATCGGAAGACGGCCCTGGCATCGGCTGAATCGCGCTGGCGGGCAAGCCAGTCGGCAACGGTCAGTCCGGCAATCGAGACGTCGTCCGGATCGATCCCGTTCATGCGCTCGCGGATTGCCATTGCCGCGTCATAGATCCGCTCTGCTCTTTGTACGGACATCGTCGGCTGGGTGATGAAATCGCCATCGACATAGGTCTCAACCAGCGTCTTGCCGCCCGCCTCGATCAGCGCCATCAATTCCGGCATGTCCTCGCACAGGAACTGGCCGCCACTATCGATCCGTTCGCCAAGTCCGTTCAGTCGGGACTCGACGCGTCCGCCGACGCGGTCGCGTGCTTCGAGCAGGATGAAATCGATGTCGGCCTTCTTCATCTCGAGCGCCGCCGACAGGCCCGTGAAACCCGCACCGACGATGACGACATCGGTTCGCTCGAATTCGCCGCCCTCATCCGTGAAGGTCTTCAGCATCCACCCAATCGCATCCGGCTTCCACAGACGAAGTATGTCCTTGTCGACATATGCCGGCGGGCCGCACACGCCATGCCGCAGGCTTGTCTCTAACCTATCGTTTTCTCGAGCATATTGAGCCAGTTGCGATAGGCGATTTTTTCGATCAGTGCGCGGCCGAAACCGCGTGCCGCCAATGCATCGATCAGCTTCGGCAGGCCGGCGACATCCCCGATGACGGCCGGGATCATGGCGCCGTCGAAATCGGAGCCAAGACCAACGCCGTCCTCACCCAGCGCCTGCAGCAGCGAATCGATATGCCGCACCATGATGTCGAGGCTTGTGTCGGCATTCATGCGACCATCCTCGCGCAGGAAGCCGGTTGCGAAGTTCAGCCCGACCATGCCGCCGGTTTCGCGGATCGCGCCGAGCTGCCAGTCGGTCAAGTTGCGCGAATGGCCGCAGATCGCGTGCACGTTGGAATGGGTCGCGACCAGCGGCGCATCGCTGAGCGCCGCGACATCGCGAAAGCCCTTCTCGTTGAGATGCGAGAGATCGATCATGATCTTCAACTGGTTGCAGGCCTTGACCAGCGCCTTGCCGGCATCGGTCAGCCCGGGGCCGGTGTCGGGTGAGGACGGGAAGCGGAACGGCACGCCGTGGCCAAAGGCGTTCGGACGGCTCCAGACGATGCCGAGCGAGCGCAGGCCGGCTTCATGCAGCACGTCGAGCATGGTGAGCTCGGGATCGATCGCCTCGACCCCTTCGATGTGGAACACCGCGGCGATCGAACCTTGCGCCATGGCATTGCGCACATCGCCGGCGCTACGGCAGACGGTGAGCGCTCCGGCCCGTTCCAGCCTGAACAGGATCGAGGCCATGGCGATGGTCGAGGTCAGCGCCTCGTTGCGTGGAACCTCGGGCGGCAGCGGTTCGGCGACGCTCGGCGCCAGGGGCACGGCGCCGCGCCTGGATTTCTCGACAGGCGGCGGAAAGATGGCGAACATGCCCCCGGCGAAGCCGCCGGCTTTCGCGCGTGGCAGGTCGATATGGCCGCCCGATTTCCCCTCGATGAACAGTTTTTCGACGTCCGTGTCTTTCGACTGATAGAGTCTGAGCAACGTATCGTTGTGGCCGTCGAAGACGGGAACGAGATCGGTTTCGGTCATTGGGGATCATTCGGTTCGTTTGTCGGCGCGGCGGCTAGGATATATCCTATCTACTTAGGCAGGATGCGCCACCCGCGCAAATGCCAAAGCCGCCCCGGCAGGATGGCAGCCGCTTGCCGCGCCGTTTCCAAGCAACGAAATCCCTACCGCTTCAGCACGTCGGCCCATTCCTGATGGCGGCGGAACTGGGCGTTGGCGAACGGGCAGAGCGGGATGATCTTCTTGCCTGCCGCACGCGCATCCTCGACGGCGCGGGTGACGAGCCGAAGCCCGGCACCCTGGCCGCGAAAGACGTCCGGCACTTCGGTGTGGTCGATGATGATCTGGTGCTCACCGATCTTGGTGAAGGTCATCTCGGCCTCGGCGCCATCGGGTCCACGCAGGACATAGCGGCCCTTGGAACCGCGATCCTCAAGTTCGATCTCAGGCAGTTGGTCAGGCATCGCTATGCTCCTTGGGCAGCATCGGCAAAGAACCGCCGTGCCGCCTCGATCTCGTTTGGCCGCACCTCGTGCCCGCCATCGTGCCATTCCACTGTGACATCGGCGCCGTCGGCACGCAAATAGGCCTCGAGCCGCGTGGTCAGGTTCGGCGGACAGATCGGGTCGCGCTTGCCGGCGGTCATCAGGATATGGCGGCCGGCGAGGCTGCCCTTGACCTGCGGCTCGAACGGGATCAGCGGATGCATCAGCACCGACGCGTCGAACAGCGCTGGAACCGCGAACACCACCGAGGCCAGGACATTGGCGCCGTTGGAATAGCCGAGACCCAGCAGGGATGACGGCTTCGCTGCTTCGACATGGGCCTTGACGAAGCCCGCCACCTTGTCCGTCGCCCGCGCCAGATCGTCCATATCGTAGACGCCCTCGCCGGTGCGGCGAAAGAAGCGCGCGGCACCCTGTTCCGATACATCGCCACGCGGCGAGACGATGGTTGCCTGGGGCGCGAGATCGCGCCCCAGCGACAGAAGCTGGTTCTCATCGGCCCCAGTGCCATGGAAGACGAACAGCAATGGACCGCCCGGCGAACCGGGCAGCAGCTTGTGGATGTAAGCGTCCTTGCTCATGGCCTCAGCCTTCCAGGCTCTGCAGATGCTGTTCAAGATACGGCCGCAGGTGCTGGTGCTGCGACGGCAGCTTCAGCGCTTCGCCCAGATGAGCGGTATCCTCGTCGCGATCGAAACCCGGCTCGTTGGTGGCGACTTCGAACAGCACGCCACCCGGTGTGCGGAAATAGATCGCCCAGAAGTAGTCGCGATCGATCACCGGCGTCACCCCATAGCCGGTGTCCATCAACGCCTTGCGCACTTCGAGCTGCCTGGCGCGGTTCTCGACCGCGAAGGCGACGTGATGGACGGAGCCGGCACCGAGATCGGCAAAGGCCGTGCTCGGCAACGACTCGATGTCGATAACATCGGCGCCATTGCCGTTCTTCACCGCCAGCCGCCTGAGATTGCCGGACTTGTCGACTTCCTCATAGCCCATGAACTTCAGCAGCTCCTCAGTGGCGCCGCCATCCTTCAGCCTGAGCGATACCGAATGGAAACCGCGGATCGCCTGGTCGACCGGAACACCGCCTTTCGCCCAGGGCGCTCTGCCGTCGCCCTTGCCCTCGACCAGCGCGAAGCCGTCACCATCCGGTCCGGCAAAAGCAAGGCGCTTCTCGCCGAAGGTCTCTTCGCGCGAGAGGCCGGTGACGCCCTCATCGGCAAAACGTTTTTCCCAATAGGCAAGCGTGCCTTCCGGCACCGAGTAGACGGTGGTTCCGACTTCGCCGACGCCATGCCGGCCCTTGCCGATGTCGGGGAAAGGGAAATAGGTCATCACCGAACCCGGCGTGCCGGTCTCATTGCCATAATAGAGATGATAGACGTCGGGCGCGTCGAAATTGACAGTCTTCTTGACCCGGCGCTGGCCGAGTTTCCTGGTGAAGAAATCGTTGTTCTGGCGGGCATCCCTGGCCATCGACGTGACGTGATGCAGGCCCTTGATCTGGTCGAGCATTGTCTTGCTCCTTCCTTGTGCATGTGCGGCCCTCGCCGCTGTCTACGCCAATATGAGGACCAGAGCAGTTTACGCAAAGGCGGCAAACACAGAATGGACTGTGTCGTAAAAGTGAACGATGAAACGAAGTTTGTTCACCAATTGGCTCGCAGGTCAGACTTGCGCCGTGGCCAGAATTCGTTTCCATGAACGGCGTTCGACCTCCCGCGACAAAGGTATCGTGAGTGACTGGAAAAGCCAGGCGGCCCAACATTCTCCTGATCACATGCGATCAGTGGCGTGGCGATTGTCTGTCCGCAGCCGGTCATCCGGTCGTGCAGACGCCGAATGCCGACGCTTTGGCCGCGGAGGGTGTGCTGTTCAAGCGGCACTATGGCGGCGCGGCGCCCTGCTCGCCCGCCCGCGCCTGCCTCTACACCGGTCTCTACCAGATGAACAACCGCGTCTGCCGCAACGGCACGCCGCTCGACGCCCGCCACGGCAACATCGCGCTCTCGGCTCGCGCTCTGGGCTATGATCCGACGCTGTTCGGCTACACCGACGTCTCGCTCGATCCGCGCCTGCTGGCGCCGGGCGATCCGCGGCTGCAAAGCTATGAAGGCGTGCTGCCCGGCTTTACGGTGCGCCAGTTGCTGCCGGAGCACCAGAAGCAATGGCTATCCTGGCTGGAGCTGCAAGGTGTCGACGCCAGCGCCGGGTCCCCCGACATCCACCGTCCGCTGGCCGACGGCGTGGCCGGGACCACCATCAGCAACGCGCCGCCCGTCTACTGCGGGCAACAAACCCCGGCGGCCTTCCTCACCGGCGAATTCACGCGTTGGCTCGGCGAACAGGAGCACGCCACGCCGTGGTTCGCGCATCTTTCCTTCATCAGCCCGCACCCGCCCTTCATTGTGCCGGAGCCCTACAATACAATGTACGATCCGGCTGACGGCGCGGCCTTCCGGCGCGCGGCAAGCTGGCAGGAAGAGGCGGGAAACCATCCCTACCTTGCCTATGATCTCGGCCGGCAGAAACAGATAAAATTCCGCCCAGACGCCAGAGGCAAGGTGCTCGACTGGAGCGAAGACGATTTTCGCCGCATCCGCGCGATCTATTACGGCATGATTTCCGAGGTCGACGCGCGGCTCGGTCGCGTCTGGCAAGCGGTTAAGGCCGCAGGCGCGTGGGACGACACCATCATCGTGCTGACCTCGGACCATGCCGAGATGATGGGCGACCATTTCATGCTGGGCAAGGGCGGCTATTTCGACGGCAGCTATCACATTCCGCTGATCATTCGCGATCCGCGCCACGGCAAGGCGGCCGGCGGCAGTGTCGACAGCTTCACCGAAGCGGTCGACATTTTGCCGACGCTTCTCGACCTGCTCGGCGAAAAGCCCGCGCCGCATCTCGACGGCGCCTCGCTGAAGCCGTTCCTGAGCGGAGAAACCCCTGCGGCGTGGCGCGATGCCGCGCATTGGGAGTTTGACTTCCGCTCGATTGCCGCGGGCGAGGCCGAAAACCATTTCGGCATCGCCGCACGCCAATGCAACCTCGCCGTTATCCGCACGGAACATTTCAAGTATGTGCATTTCGGCGGCAACCTGCCGCCGCTGCTGTTCGATCTGGAAAACGATCCGGGCGAGCTGGACAATCTCGCGGCCGACCCCAGTCATCTGACCGTGCGCCTGGAATTCGCCGAACGGCTGCTCGCCTGGCGGGCCGAACATCTCGACCAGTCGTTGGCACTGGCCGAATTGACCGAGAACGGCCTAGTCGGCCATGCCGCTGGCCTGCCACCTGGCCACACATAAATAAAGCCCGCGCCGTTGCCAGCGCGGGCTTCATTTGGCTGAACAGAATTACCTTACGATCATGCGCTGCTGATCGCGCTGTTCGGCATAGCTGCCCTTGTCATAGGCGGTTTGAGCCTCGAGCTGTTCCTTGGTGAAGGTCGTGTACAGGTATTTGTTGCCGTCCTTGTCGGTCATGAATTTGAGATTATCCATGCCGACCGCGACTTCCTTCTCGCCAATGCCGAGGAAGCCGCCGACGTCGACGATCACCGCGTCGGCCTTCTTGTCGGGCGCAAGCACGACATCGCCGATCTCGCCGACCCTGGCGTCGTTGGCGCCGTAGACAGTCGTGCCCTTCAGGTCATCGGCACGAATCTCGCCGACCGGCATCTCGGTCAACGTCGACTTGTCGATGGCGGCAGTCTGTGTCTGGTCGGGAGCCGAGGCGTCAGGGGCCGTCGCTGCCGGAGCTTCGGCGGTCTTGTCTGCCGGAGCGACAGCAGGAGCCGTGGTGTCAGAGGGCAGAGCTGCCGGAGCGGTGGCCGCAGGCGCATTTGAAGCCGTCGTTGCCGGCGCCGGATCATACGCCTTGCGGTCGAAATCCGGCTGCGCCTGCAGCTCTTCCTTGGTGGTCTGGGCGACCAGCCAACGGTCGCCATTCTTCTCGGCCCACTGCGCCTTGGAGAAGTCATAGGTGACGTTCTTGGCGCCGAGACCAAGGAAACCACCAACGCCGATGACAAGGGACTCGGCCTTGCCTTCCTTGGTCAGCACGATGTCGTTGACGTCGCCGATATTCTGCGCGTCGTCGCCGGTGCCGTTATAGACATTTTCACCGATGATGTTGGTGGCAAGGTTACCATCCGCGCGCTTCACCGGTTCCGCCGGTGCGGCGTTCATGTCGGCCGGCTTTTGTGCCGTATCCGTCGTAGCGGGTGCCGTCGGTGCTGTCGCGTCGGTCGATGCGGCAGGCGCCGGGGCCGGCGCGTAGGGCTTGCTGTCGAATTCTGCCTGTGCCGTCAGCTCGTCCTTGGTCGTCTGGGCTACCAGCCAGCGGTCGCCATTCTTTTCGGCCCACTGCAGCTTACCGTAGTCGAAGGCGACGCTCTTGGCGCCGACGCCCAGAAAACCGCCGACGTCGATGACAACGGATTTCGCCTGCCCATCCTTGTCGAAGACGACGTCGCTGACCTTGCCGATGTTCTCGGCGTCATCACCGGTGCCGTTGTAGACGGACTCACCGATGATGTTGGTGACGATGCTGCCCTCTGCGCGGAGCGTAGCGGCGCCTGACTCCTGAACGGCTGGGCTCTGCGCCGGCGCTGGGGTCGTCGCACTCTGCGCATAAGCGCCGGTGGCGATCAGCGTTGCGAGTGCGGTGGTGGCTAAAAGATTGCGGATCATGATAGTCTCTCCTCGTGCCTGATCTCATGCGCCGCGTCTTCGCCGGAAAGTCGGACGCGGCATCTACAGGTTCACAACGTTGTGACCAGTCTGTTGTTCCGACAAAACCGCTGCTGTCCGGGAATCGGAACCACAGAAATGATCGCGCCGCCGGGCAGCCACCCCGCAGCAGGGGAACCTTTCCGCCGCCGCCGCGTTTCAGCCATAGGCTGGGTGTGTCCCGGCCGCTTTTAGTTGACACGGTGGAGCGGGGCATGAAATTCGCAGCGGTGCTGAACCGGGATGGCGGCACTTTGCGCACCACCGACCTAGCTGCCTTTTCCGACAGGATGCATCAGACGCTGGAGACGGCCGGTCACTCGCTCAGCATCGATATTGTCGCCGGCAAGGACGTGGTGGAAACGCTCGACAGCGCGGCTTCGCGTCGCTCGGTCGATATCGTGCTGGCGGGTGGCGGCGACGGAACCATTTCCGCCGCGGCCGCCCGGTTGATGGGCACGAAGAAGGCGCTTGCCATATTACCGGCCGGCACCATGAACCTGTTCGCACGCGGGCTGGGCATCCCGCAGTCGCTCGATGGGGCGCTGAAATCCTTCGCCGACGGCGAAATCATCGCGGTCGACGTGGCGACGGCCAATGGCCAACCTTTCATACATCAGTTCTCGATCGGCATGCATGCGAAAATGGTGCAACTGCGCCAGAAGATGGAGTTCGGTTCGCGGTTGGGAAAGATCCGCGCCTCGGCCAAGGCGGCTTGGGCGACGATCAACAATCCACCTGCGATGAATGTGACGCTCAGCATCGGCGAAGCCGAAATGGCGGCCCGCATCACCGGCATCGGCGTCACCAACAATTTGTTCGGCGAAGGCCATTTGCCCTACGCCGACAATCCGGCGGGCGGCGTGCTTGGTGTCTATGTCACGGTGGCGAAGCAGCGCGCCGAACTGGTCAAGTTCTTCTTCAACGTGGCGCGCGGCAAATGGCGCGACAACGAACATGTCGAAATCCACCAGACGAACAGAACGGTGCTGAAAATCCATTCGAGCAGCCGCAAGTTTCGCGCTGTGATGGACGGCGAATTGGTCAGGCTTGACCGTGAAACGGTAATCGAAATCCAGCCTGGCGCGCTGAATGTACTGGTGCCGGCGAGCGCGGCCCAATCGAGAGCCGCCTGATGCGATGCGTTGCAACGAACAAACCGGCTTTAACCAGCAGGAGCCTGCTCGGTGGTGCTAGGTGTGGGGACATGCTGTTCATCGCTGGTTGGCGCCTTGATCAACACACCATAGATCTCGGCAACGCCCCACGCGGCAAACACCAAAAGCAATGCGGCGATCAGGATTCGAAATCCATGCCAGCCCCATCGCCCCTGCCGCGCCTTGTTTTCTGGAATGATCTTGGCCATGCTCGATCCCTGTCTCATACTGCACCAACTGGCGCGCTCGGCAAATCATGGTCGGGTAACGGTTCCTCGCTAGGATGGTTCCGGAAAAGCGCCCTGGCCTTGCACCAGTGCAAGCATGCGACGTCGAAGACCGGGACGAGGCAATTGGGGTGACTGGCAAGACGCAAACAGCACCCGATCTGCCGGCCGAAGTTGCGCGCGCAGTCAAGGATGTTGACCGGTTGGCCGTGCTGCACGGGTTGGAGATGCTGGATACGGCGCCTGACCCCGATTTCGACCGGGTCAGCAGCCTTGCCGCGGCGGTGATGCAGGCGCCGATGGCCCTGGTCACACTCGTCGACCTCGAACGGCAGTGGTTCAAATCCTGCTTCGGCCTTGACGAGACCGAAACGGCGACCGACGTCTCGTTTTGCGCCCATGCGATTTCCGCCGGCGACGAGCCGATGGTGGTCGTGGATGCAACGACGGACCCCCGTTTCAAGACCAACCGGCTGGTCACCGGAAAACATCATGTCCGCTTCTATGCCGGCGCGCCGATGATCGTGGCAGGTGCCCGCATCGGTACTCTGTGCGTGCTCGACCGCGAGCCGCATGGTTTTCCATCCCGCGCCGAGCTCGACCAGTTGAAGGCGCTCGCCAGCCTCGCCGCCAGCCTGTTCACCCTCAAGGATGCAACCCGCAGCGGCGCGATCGCCGAGGCCGCACTGGTGCGCGAGGAAAAACGACGCGCTATCGCACTCGATGCGGCGTCGCTCGCCAGTTGGGCATGGGACATCCGCACCGATATCATCGAATGCGACACATTGATGTCGGAGCTGTTCAGCCTGCCGCGCTCCAACCGGCTGCGCGCACGTGACATCCTCGCCGCCATCGATCCGCGTGACGTCTACCAGACCGAAACCCGCTTTCGCGACGCCCTGACCGGCAGCGACGACTATTTCGGCGAATACCGGGTGAAGGGCTTTCATCCGCCGCGCTGGCTCGCCACGCGCGGCCGTGTGATCGAGCGTGACGGCGACGGCAAGCCGACGTTGATCTTCGGCGTCAACTACGACATCTCCGAGCGCAAGCTCGGCGACGAACGGCAACGGCTGCTGCTGCGTGAGCTCAACCATCGCGTCAAGAACACTTTGGCGACCGTCCAGGCGCTGGCAACCCAGACCGTGCGCCACGCCCGCCAGCCAAGCCAGTTCCTCGAGGCCTTCGGCGCCAGGCTTCAGGCCTTGGGCATCGCCCACAATCTGTTGTCGGACCGCGAGTGGCGTGGCATCGGCATCAGTGAACTCGTCCAAATCGAGGTCAAACCTTTCGAAACGGCCGAGCAGCCGCGCATGACGATCTCCGGCGACGACCTGCTGCTGTCGCCCGACCAGGCCATCGGGCTTGGCCTGATCCTGCATGAACTCGCCAGCAACGCGCTGAAATATGGCTCGCTGTCGGTGCCGTCAGGCAGGGTCGACCTCGGCTGGAGGACGCAAGGCAGGAGGGATGCCCGGCGTCTTGTGCTGACCTGGCGTGAAAGCGGCGGCCCGCAAGTCGCTCCGCCGGATCGGCACGGCTTCGGCTCGATCCTCATTCGCCGCAGCCTTGCCAAGGTCATTTCCAGCGAAGTGACCCATGAATTCCGGCCGGAAGGCGTATTTGCCGAAATATCGATGCCCCTGGAAGATCTGTCGAAGTGACCTCCCGACAGCTCTATCTCCGCTCGCTCTCGTCCGGATCGTCGGATTTCACATTCTCGCGGTAGATGGCGTAGGCCGCGAGGGCCACGGCCGGCCCCAGAATGACGCCGAGACCGCCTTTTCCCTTAAGCAGGCTCGGCAGCACGGCGAGTGCGGCGGTGATGCCGATCGCCTTCATGTCGGCATTGCGGCGCTGCGCCCGGCGCCGGGCGCGCGAGCCTGCCGATATCCGGTAGACCAGCAGGACAACCCCGGCAAGCACCAGAAAACCGACGCCGAACCCCAGTGCCGCGGCAAGCGGCCCATAGCGCATCGCCGTCCAGATATAGGCGGCCCCGACAAGAAAGCCGAGACCGCAAAGTGCGGCGGCCATGGCGATCACATAGACGATTGCCGCCGTGCGCGCCCGGTATATGGCGGCCACGGTCTCCCCCGAGGCGAGACCCGAGATCAGGGTTGCCAGCATTCCCATCCGAAGCGCGACTAGCGACGCGCGATGAGCGCGAAAAGGAAGCCGACGCCGGCGGCGATCGCCAGTGACGTCACCGGCTTTTCGCGTACACTTGCCATCATCTGCGCTTCGATGTCCTTGGCATTGCTGCGCAGGCTGTCAAAGGCTGCTTCGCCCTGCGCACGCAACTGCTCGACCCCTTCCGTGGCTGCGCGGCGCGCGGTGCCATAACCATGCTCGCCGGTCTTGGCCAGTTGTTTGGTGAGCTTGTCGATGTCGGCCTTCAACTGCCTGATGTCGGCTTCCAGGTCCGCATTTGCACGGGCGTCGTTTGCGGTCTTTCCTGCGGCAGTGGCCATGGCTTAACTCCTTGTGATTGCTTGGTTTCAAACGCGCTGCCCGCCTCAAGGTTCCGGCATTGGGACAAAGTAGCCGAAAACGCATCGGCGCGCACCCGGTGCGTCGGCTCCGGCAAGAGACGCTTCCTCAGATTAATGGCCGGCGCGCTTCACCCAGCCCTTCCCAGCCGGCGAGCCGCTTGAGGCCTTCATTGTCGGAGACCACGCAGCCGCCGTCGCGCCAGACGATCAGCTTGCGATCCATCAGCTTGCGGATTGTCTTGTTGGTGTGAACCAGCGACAGGCCGAGCGTATCGGCAATGTGCTGTTGCGTGATCGGTATCTGGACAGATTGGTTGCCATTCAGTCCGACGACCTTGGCGCGGCTGCCGATGAAGGCGATGAGATAGGCAGCGCGCTCGATCGCACTGCGGCGCCCGAGGCTGAGCAGGTTCTCGTCCAGCATCCGCTCTTCACGCGATGCGATCCAGGTGATGTCATAGGCCAGCCCGGGATGATTGCGGTACAACTCATGCAGATATTCGCGCTCGAAAACACACAGCAGCATCGGCGACAGGGCCTCCACGGAATGCTGCATCTCGCCCATCACACTGCCTTGCAGGCCGATCAGATCGCCGGGCATGAGATAGTTGAGGATCTGGCGGCGGCCGTCCCGCAACAGCTTGTAGCGAAACGCCCAGCCGGAGAGCACGGTGTAGAGATGGGCGCTATGGCTTCCCTCCACCAGCACCGTCCCACCCTTTTCGACTGCGAGTTCGCCCTTCTTGAATTTGCTGATGAAGGCCAGTTCCTGTTTTTCGAAATCGCGGAAAATCGGCAACGGCCGCAATGGGCAGTTCTCGCAAAGATATTGGCGGCTGGAGAAAGCGCTATTGTTCTGGACTGACATTTCGACCCCCCTTCGAAAGCCCGCTCTTGGAGGAGCGCGTTTCATCGCGTTGCAAGGATTGAGGTTCCGCCCGCTTGCCACATGTCTTTTTTAAATGACAGCAAGCGAATTAGCGATCATGACTCCGGCGTTTCAAGGAGTCTTTGCCTGTGCCCACATTGCTTGACGGATTGCGGATTCTGGTCCTGGAGGACGAATTTCTGATCGCCATGGATGTCGAGCAGCTTTGCCGCGACCATGGCGCCGATGAGGTGGTGATCGCCCGTGACCTGACCGAGGTCGATGGCCGCGAGGTCGCCACGCGATTCGATGCAGCCATTGTCGACTTGATGCTGGGCGGCGCCTCGACGATCGATTTCGCCTCCGGGCTGCGCGCGGCAGGCATACCTTTCGTGTTTGCGTCGGGCTATTCGGATGCCGATGAAATCAAGGCCTCGTTTCCGGGCGTCAGGCTGGTTGGCAAACCCTATTCGGGTGAAGACCTCGTGCAAGCGGTCGCCGCGGCCTGCGGACGCGCTTGAGACACGATCGCGGTCAACTCGCAGGCGAGCTCGTTACCTGGGCCGAAATTGCGTCCGGACCATACTCGTCCTCGCCTGATATTTTCAGGATCTCCTGCAAGCGCGTACGGGCTCGGCTGACGCGGCTTTTGATCGTCCCCACCGCGCAACCGCAGATCTCGGCGGCCTCCTCGTAGGAGAAACCAGACGCGCCGATGAGGATGATGGCTTCGCGTTGGTCCTCCGGCAATTGCTCCAGCGCTCCACGAAAATCCTTCAGGTCAAGCTGGCCGTGCTGAGCCGGATGAACGGCAAGCCTGGCCGTCATGATACCGTCGCTGTCCTGCACTTCGCGCCCGCGCTTGCGCATCTGCGAATAGAACTCGTTGCGCAGGATGGTGAAAAGCCAGGCCTTGAGATTGGTGCCGGGCTGGAAGCTCTCATGCTTGTCCCAAGCCTTGACGAGCGTTTCCTGGACGAGGTCGTCGGCTTTATCGGCATTTTGCGTCAGCGACACGGCGAACGCGCGCAGACTTGGGATTGCCCCAAGCAGATCAGTCTTGAAGCCTTGTGAGACCGCGGCCATGCCTCAGTCCTTCTTCTGTGCGGGTTCAGCCTGTTCCAGCTGGCTAAGCAACTGGGAAAAGCGATCCGGCACATCGTCGGAGACCAGCGCGTCATAATATTGTTTGAGTTTGCGTCCGATTTCGGAGTTCGGCCCAAGAGCATCACCAGAACCGTTCCGGCGCCTGCTCTCGGCGCCAGCCAGAATATCTTTCGTCATATCCTTCATTTTGCCCTTGTATTCCCAGCGCTCAAGCCGCTCTTATCATACTCAACACAACGCAAGCGGCGCCCTCGTCTGGCTGCCCATCCCGACCACAAACGCCACTCCCCGGCTTTTGTTCCATCGAGGCGGAACTTTTTCAAAAAATCCGCGTTAACGTCAGGGCTTGCAGTCAGCTTGACCTATGCACCTATGCAATCACGTCATTCTGAGGGAGACGTCTTACCATGAGCTTATCCGCCACCATCGCACCACATCTGCCCTTCCTGCGCCGCTTCTCGCGGGCTGTTTCCGGGTCGCAAGAGAGTGGTGATGCGCTGGTAGCCGCGATGCTCGAGGCCATCATCGCCGATATCGAGATATTTCCCGAAGCATCGAGCGACCGCATCGCGCTGTACAAGGTTTTCGCCAAGCTGTTCACATCGGTCGCCATCCGCGTCCCACAGGAGCAGGCGCAATCGGCGTGGGAACAGCGCACCGCCGCCAATCTGAATGCGATCGCGCCGCGGCCCCGTCAGGCCTTCCTGCTCGTGGCTGTCGAAGGCTTCAGCGAGGACGAAGCGGCTGAGATCCTCGACGTCGGCGACCAGGAGTTTTCAGAGCTGCTTGCCCAGGCGAGCAACGAGATATCCCGTCAGGTGGCAACCGACGTTCTGATCATCGAGGATGAACCGCTGATCGCCATGGATATCGAAGAAATGGTAGAGAGCCTCGGGCACCGCGTCGTTGGAACGGCGCGCACCCATGCCGAGGCAGTGATGATGTTCGGCAAGACACGGCCGAAGATGGTGCTGGCCGACATCCAGCTTGCCGACGGCAGTTCCGGCATCGAGGCCGTGAACGAGATCCTGTCATCGACGTCGGTGCCGGTCATCTTCATCACCGCCTTCCCCGAGCGCCTCTTGACTGGCGAACGGCCGGAACCGGCCTTCCTGGTCACCAAGCCGTTCAATCCCGACATGGTCAAGGCGCTGATCAGCCAGGCACTGTTCTTTGACCGCCAGGCGAAAGCCGCCGCATAGTCGTGAATTGAGGAGTGGAGGAATTGAGGAATTGAGGAATTGAAGGCGATAGCCTCGCTCGCCGATTTCTCCAGATCATCAAATCGTCAATTCATTAATTCCTCAATTCCTCACTTCGGGCAGCCTGATGCACGCATCGGGCGGTGACGGCTAATTTCCTGCGCGTCCGGTTGCCTACCGAATTGCAAGCTCGGTCTTTTTCGGCAAAGGGTGGGAACAAACCGCAACCACCCACGTTTTTATCGCACCATTCGAAGGAGATGCATCATGCTTTACTGGGCGCTCGTATTTCTCGTCGTTGCGATCATCGCCGGCGCGCTTGGTTTCGGCGGCATCGCCGGTACATCTGCCGGCATAGCGCAGATATTGTTTTTCATCTTCCTCGCCTTCCTGGTCATTTCGCTTCTTGCGGGCCTGTTCAAACGGGCTTCGTAACAACGAACGGCCGAACACTGGAAGCCGCACCCCTCAAACGGTTTCCAGCCACCGCCGGGCGGTGTCCTAAAGGACGCCGTCCGGCGGACCGTTTTTTGGCGGCGGGTTCGGGAAACCTGTTTGGAACCCATTCACCGGTGAGCCGTTCAGCCTGAATTGGGTGGACAGTTTGGCCGATGGGTTCCAGGACCGGAAACAGGAAGGACGACGTGCAAAGCGATGAAGTCATCGCCCTCCATCCTGCCGAAAGCGGCATGCAGCTCGGCCGCGCCCTTCTTCACGCGTTGCACAATGCCGGCATTTCCGTTCTCTACCAGGATCGCGAGATGAAAACCGTATGGGCGCGCAACATGCGTGCGCCCTGGGTTGCGGACACCACCGACAGCATCGGTATTCTGCCGGAGGCGCAGGCCGACCGCATCGGCGCGGCCAAGCGCGACGTCATTGCATCCGGCAACCCCCAACGTCTCGAGATCAGCATTCCCGTCGAGGATGGCAGCCGCTGGTTTGAGGTCTGGATCGATGCCGACCACGGCGACGGCGGCACGGTGCAAGGCGTCGTCACCACGATGGTCGAGACGACCGAGCAAAAGCGCCGCGAGCAGACCCTGACGACGCTGTTGCGGGAGGTAAGCCATCGCTCCAAAAACCTGCTGGCGATCATCCAGAGCATAGCCACCCAGACCGGTCGCTACTCCGACAGCATCGGCGATTTCCTGACACGCTTTCGCGGCCGGCTGCAATCGCTGGCTTCGTCCCAGGATCTCGTGACCTCTTCCAACTGGCGGGGTGCGGCGCTTCGCGAACTCGTATCGGGCCAGGTGGGCCGCTACGGCGGCGATCCGGTTCGCAGCCTGAGGTTTCAGGGGGCAAACCCCTATCTCAATCCCAACGCTGCCCTGCATATCGGCCTTGCGATGCATGAACTCGCCGTCAATTCGGTGAGCTATGGCGCCCTGTCGCGGCCCGATGGATTCGTCGATGTTACAGCTAACCTGACCGCCGCCGACACGGGAACCTCCCTGTCCCTGACATGGGCCGAGGCAATCGGAGCCAGTGATGTTATGCGTAGCGAGAAGCGCTTCGGCAGCGTCGCACTCGAACGGGTCGTGCCGACGTCGCTGAACGGAACGGCGACGCTCGAAATCGCGGCTGGCCGTCTCGAGTACCGCCTTGTCGTTCCGCACGGCAATTTCGAGACGGATTGAGCGACCCGAGCTTCCTTAACCAGCTGTTCACCATAAAAGCAGATGCTGTTTTTCCCAGATACCGCTGGAACTTGTTGCATCATCGAACATTTCCGCAGCAGGATTTGCAGCATGGTGCGGGAGGAATGCCTTGACGGTTGCCGACATGAACAGACTGGAGCAGGCCGCCCGGATTTCTATGGGCGAGTTTGAGGACTCCGAGGCATCCGCGCCACCGCTGGCCCCTGTTCCCAATGGGGCCTTGCGCCTTGTCGCGCTGGGCCTGCTGGCCGTGATCGCGGTGGTCGCCCTGTACCAATTGGTCTGAGGCCAGCTCGTTTCGGCCGGTGACAGAATCGAGCGAGCCAGGAACTTTGGCGAATGTAGACCGTTACTATGGCGAGAGGACTTCCCGCCATGGAACATATCGCTGCATTGCTGCTGGTCATCGGTTGCTCGAACACGATGGCCGACTGCCGTGAACTCCAGGTGCCCGTAAGCGTTTTCGCGAGCGCCGAGCAATGCGTGGCCGAACGCCCATTCGTCTTGGGCGACGTGCAAGGGCAGGCTGACCACATCGTCGCCAAATGCCTTGCTGTCGATCCGGCGCTTGAAGACGACTATGATCAGATCGTCTGGAATGTGCGCGCCGATGGTACGCTTGACGCATCTTTGGCAATTTCCAGCCTCGTAATGGCGTCGAACGCGGCACGCCCAGAAAAAGACTATCTTCACCAACAATAGATTGCAGCAGCAAAGGCCGTCATTTCATGCTAAATGGCAGCTGGAGCTTTACCAAGTGAGGACAAAAAGTGAGGAGTGACTCTATGCGGAAGATGATTATTGCCCTGGTTGCGGTGGTTGCCGTCAGCGGCTGCACCTCGACTGAGAAGGACGTGGTTGGCGGCGGCTTGATCGGCGCCGGTGTCGGCGGCTTGGTCGGCGGCGGCAAGGGCGCGCTGATCGGCGCGGCTGTTGGTGCCGGTTCCGGCCTGCTGGTGCGCAACCTGCGCAACGGCTATTGTCAATATCGCGATCATCGCGGCCGGATCTACACGGCTCGCTGCAACTGATTCGGCGATAATCGAAACGTCGATCCGGAGGCCGGTCCGCTGGCCTTCGGATTTTTCATGTCTGGACGCTTGATCCTTTTCGGTTGAAGGTCGCGCTCAGTTGGCGAGTGGAATTTTGATTTCCACGTTCAGCCCATTGGCTTGGTAATCACGTTTGATCGTACCGCGCAGCTCGCGGGTCACGTTGAGATCGATCAGCTTGGTGCCGAATCCGGTCTTGGCTGGCGCTTCGAGTTTCGTCTGCCCGTTTTCGCGCCAATTGAGAGCCAGCGTCCTGTCGCGCCCGCGCCCTTCGACCGACCAGTCCACTTTCAGCGCGCCGACGGAATTGCCGGCTTCGCCGTATTTCAGCGCATTCGTCGCCAGTTCGTGGAAGGTCAGGCCGAGCGCTTGCGTCGTGGTTTCGTCGAGCAGCACCTGTGGTCCCGACAACAGCTCATCGGGTAGCTCCTTGCCGAACACCTGACCCAGCTCGATGCGCAGGAGATCGCCAAGATCGGCCTTCTGCCAGCGCGAGCGCGTCAGCATATCCTGGGACGCCGCCATCGCCTGCAGCCTGGCCGAGAAGGATGCGGAAAACTCGTTGACGTCGGTAGCCCGCGATGCTGTCTGGCGCGCGATAGCCAGCACCCTGGTGATCGAATTCTTGATGCGATGCTTCATCTCCTGCAGCATCAGGTCTTTTTCGATCAAGCTCTTTTCCGTCGTTTCGTGCAACCGCGACGCTGCCTCATAGGCCCGCTCCTGATAGCGTGCCACCAGCGCGATGGCGCCCGCCAACAGCAGGCCGAACAGCCCCAGCATCACCGGAATGGCGCGCGACGACGGCTGCGAGAAGGCGCTTGTCGGCCGGAACAGGACAGTCCATGGCCGTCCGGCGACGATGATCTTTCGGGTGACCAGCAGCCTGTCGCCCAAAGTGGAAGCCGGCGGCGTCTCAGACCGGAACAACAGATTGTCGCCGTTCACGGCACCATCGCCATCATAGATTTCGGTGTTGACCGGCAGCAGCGGCGACCGGCTGAGCGCGGTCTGGAACAGATCGCGAGCCCGAAAGGCCGCATAGAGAAAACCGGCCGTCGAGGATCTCGAAGCATTGATGACGTCGGGAGCGGTTTCGACATTGAGCCGCACGAAAACGAAGAAGCCGGTGAACGTCTGCGCGGCGCCCGTGTCCTGGCCCAGCTGCACCAGCCCGCTGGCGTGCTGCTGGTCGTCGGACATCGCCTTTTCGATCGCCACACGCCGCACCGGTTCGCTGAACATGTCGTAGCCGATGCCGGCTTGGTTGGATGGATCCAGCGGTTCGAACAGCATGATAGGAGTACGCCAGGGTTGCGTGGTATCCGGGTAGATTGGATGACTGACGCCATAATCGTGCAGCATATCGCGTTCGACCGTCGCCTCGTCGCCCGCCTTTGCCAGCCTGAGGAAACCGATGCCGCGCAAGCCGGCGAAATTCTTGTCGACATCGAGCGCGGTGAAGAACGCCTTGAACTCATTGCGAGAAATATCGCCATTGCGGGCGTCGAACAGGGCCTGCGTCGAGCGCAGCAGCGACAGATGCAGGTCGATGCGGCTCTCGATCCGGTTGAGCGCATCGTCGGCAGTCGCCTCGAACTTGATGCGCGCGGCTTCCTGCGTGGCGAAATAGGCAAAACCTGCCATCACCATGCTGATCAGCGCGACGGCGATAAAGGCGATGATCGGGAAAAGCTTCTTCAACGGATCGTGCGGTCCCTGAGCGATGTCGGACCTTTATGGGCAAGTCGCCGTGCCAATACAATGCCAAGGCCAAGCCATCCTTACGGCTGGCATATCACGTGTCCGGCAACCGCGATCTGGCTCGATCTCAGGCCGCTATCTTCAGCGCGCCCGGTCCGGGAATGGCGCCCGGCGGGCATTTGCCCAGAATGATCATCCCCAGCACCTCGTCCTGGCTGACATCGGTGGTGCGGGCGGTGCCGACGACCTGGCCGTTCTTCATGACGCAGACCCGGTCGGCTAGCTCGAACACATCGTGGATATCGTGGCTGATCAGGAAGATGCCGATGCCGTCGGACTTGAGCTGCTTGACCAGTTCGCCGACCTGCGCCGTTTCCTGCGGACCAAGCGCCGCCGTCGGCTCGTCCATGATCAGGATACGCGCATTGAACAGGATTGCACGCGCGATCGCCACCGATTGCCGCTGGCCGCCCGACAGCTTGATCACCGGCTCCTTGAAGCGCTGGAAGCGGGGATTGAGCCGACCCATCACCTTGCGCGCCTCGGCCTCCATGGCAACGTCGTCGAGCGTGCCCCAGGCGGTCATCAGCTCGCGGCCGAGGAACAGATTGGCGGCGGCGTCGACATTGTCGGCTAACGCCAGCGTCTGGTAGATCGTCTCGATGCCGTATTTCTTGGCATCGCGTGGATTGGAGATCGATGCCTCCTCGCCGTTGACGAAGATCTGGCCCGAATCGCGCTTGTAGGCGCCGGACAGGATCTTGATCAATGTCGACTTGCCGGCGCCATTATGGCCGAGCAGCGCCACGACCTCGCCGGGGAAAAGATCGATCGAGGCGTCGTCGACGGCGCGGATGCCGCCAAACGCGATCGAGATGTTCCTCATGTCGATCAGCGCGGTGGCTGCAGGAGCAGTCTTGTCAGTCATGGCATGCCCTCCTAGACGCGCTTGCGATAGACGGTGTCGAGCCCCACGGCGATCACCAGTACGGCGCCGACGACGATGCTCTGCAGCGGCGAATCGACGCCAAGCAGCACCATGCCGGACTGCAGCGACTGCATCAGCAGGGCGCCGAGCATGGCGCCGATGATCGTTCCCGACCCGCCGGCAAGCGACGTGCCGCCGATCACGGCGGCTGCAATGACCAGCAGCTCGTCGAGCGTTCCAAGCACGTTGGTGGCCGAATTCTGCCGGGCCGAGGAGATCGCTGCGGCGATCGTGGCCAGCACGCCCATGATCATGAACACCTTCATGGTGATCCAGCGCGTGTTGATGCCGGCGAGATTGGCCGCCTCCGGATTGCCGCCGATGGCGAAGACATAGCGGCCGAAGCGGGTGCGGTTGGTGATGAAGGTCATGACCAGCCCGACGGCAACCGCCATCAGCACCGGTATGGCGATACCGTGGGCGATGAACAGGCCGCCTTCGGGAACGGTGATGTTGTTGGCAGCCGCATATCTGTTCACGATGCCGATCGGCCAGGGGTAGGAGTTGGCGAGCCAGACCGCACCCATGATGGCGCCGCAGGTGACGACTCCAAGCAGCGTCTCGGCCCAGATCGGACGTAGCGGAAACCGGAAACGCTTGCGTTGCACCCGCCCGTTGAACAGCCCAAACACCACGGCGAGGCAGGCGACGATCCCGACGACCCAGCTCCAGGTCGCGCCGATCGATCCCGCCGGCCCGCCGCCCATCAGCTGAAAGGTGGCATCAAGCGGCGCCACGGTCTGGCCTGACGTGACCCACCAGGCCGCACCGCGCCAGACCAGCAGGCCGCCCAGCGTCACGATGAAAGCGGGCACTTCGAGATAGGCGATGACGAAGCCTTGAAAAGCGCCGATCAACAGGCCGAGCGCCAGGCCGATGACCAGCGCCAGGACCCAGATCCACGGATTGCCGAGTTCGAGCCCGACAAAGCGCACCAGGAAATGCACCTGGGCAAACCCCATCACCATGCCGATCAGGCCCTCGGCGGAACCGACCGACAGGTCGATGTTGCGCATGACGATGACCAGCACCATGCCGCAGGCCATGATCGCGACCGCGGATGTCTGCACCGACAGGTTCCACAGATTGCGCGGCGTGAGAAAGGTGCGGCTGTCGAAATCGAGCGGGTTGACGCCCAGGCGCAAGCTGGAAATGACATGCAGCCCAATCCAGATGACCAGCAGCGCGCCGATCATGCCGAGCATGCGGGTATCGATCTCGGTCGCCTTCAGGAACCGGGCGACGGCCCCGAGTTCCGACGCGCGCGCCGTATCGGCCTGTGGGTTGGACGTCGTATCGGTCATGATTTCCTCCCACCGACTGGCCGTCTGACGCGCATGCCGGAGCCCAGCCTAGAAGCTATCCGCATGATGCGGAAACACAAAAGTCTTTGAGAAAAAGCCGCGGCTTTTGGGCCGCGGCGTTGAAAATGCAGGAACAAGCCAGCTTTTAGTTGCAGGCCGCGACGGTGCCGGCAGCGACGCCCGTGCAGACTTCTTCCTTCTTGATCCAGCCAGCGTCGATGACGAGGTTGAGATTGTCCTTGGTGATGGCAATCGGGGTCAGGAACAGCGACTTGACGGTGTTGCCGCCCGGCGTCGTGAAGTCCTTGGCGCCGGCAATGTCGCCGGTCTTCTTGCCGTCTGCGAGCTGCGAAGCGATCTCGGCGGCGGTCTTGCCGAGCTCACGCGCGTCCTTCCACACCGACACGGTCTGCGTGCCGAGCGCGATACGGTTCAGCGCGGCGTGGTCGCCGTCCTGACCCGAGACCGGCACTGTGCCGGCAAGGCCCTGCGCCGTCAGCGCCGCGACGGCGCCACCGGCGGTGCCGTCATTGGCCGCGACCACCGCGTCGACCTTGTTGTCGTTGGCGGTCAGGAACTGTTCCATGTTCTTCTGGGCGTTGGCGGGCAGCCAGCCATCCGTGTAGGCTTCGCCGACATTCTTGATCTTGCCGCTGTCGATGGCTTCCTTGAGCACTTCCATCGAGCCCGAGAACAGGAAGTCGGCATTGGGATCGGCACCGGAGCCCTTGATGAAGACGTAGTTGCCTTCCGGCTTGACCTTGAACACTTCGCGGGCCTGCATGCGGCCGACTTCCTTGTTGTCGAAGGTCAGATAGAAGACGTCCTTGTTCTCGATCAGCCGGTCATAGCCGACGACCGGGATGCCTTCGTCCAGCGCTTTCTGCACCGCAGGGCCGATGGCCGAGGCGTCCTGCGCCAGAATGATCAGCGAATTGGCGCCCTGCGAAATCAGGCTTTCGACGTCGGTGAGCTGCTTGCCGGGATTGGACTGCGCATCGGCGGAGATGTACTTGTCGCCGGCGGCCTCGATCGCCGTCTTCATGGCGGCCTCGTCGGTCTTCCAACGCTCTTCCTGGAAATTGGACCACGAAACGCCGACGACCTTGTCCTTCGCCTGCGCGACAGACGCGAGCGTCAGCGACATGGCGGCACCCGCCAGGATGGCGGCTGTGAATCTTTTCATATTATCCTCCCTGCGCCGCGTATGGCGCGACCAAACTGACCCGAGGGCCGGCACAGAAGCCCCTATTTTTTCGAGCCTCGAAAAAACACTGGGCCAACGCCTGAACGCTGTCAACATCGAATCTGATGGATTTTGACGGCCTTTCGAATTTTTTTCGAGTCCCGGAATAAATAAATGACAGGGCGCGCGGCTTCTGCCAGTATTTATCTGCGTTGCCGACAGCGTTCCAGGGCAGGAAGAACCGCGGCGACCGGGAGGACGTGAAAGAACATGTCGGTCGGAATCCGCCACGACGATCTGCGTCGCCGCAACCGGGCGATGGTCATTGCGGCCGTGCGCCAGGCCGGACAACCGTCCCGCACCGAAATCGCCGCGACCACGGGCCTCAGCCACTCGACCATATCGGCGATCTCCTCCGACCTGATCGGCGAAGGCATCCTTACCGAAAGCAAGCCGAGCGAGGCCGGCTCGCTCAAACGCGGCCGGCCGCAGGTCGGCCTCAGCCTCAATCCGGAAGCCACGGCGGTGATGACCGTGGTGCTGTCGCTGAATTTTCTGTCCGTTGCATTCATCGACTATGCCGGCCAGGTGGTATCCGAGGAACAGCGCCGGCTGGACACGCTGACGATGTCGCGCGAGGCGCTGATCGGCGAATGCGTCGCCATCGTGCGGCGGCGTCTTGAAGACCCGGATATCGACGTCCGCGGCATCGCCCGCATCGCGCTGGCCATCCAGGGCATCACCGACACCCGTGCCCGCGCCATGCTGTGGTCGCCGATCACGCCGCACACCGATATCGCCTTCGCCGACATATTCGAAGACGCGTTCGGCATACCCGCCATTATGGAGAACGACTGCAACATGATGGCGGTGGCGCTGCGCTGGCGCGACCCTGATCGTTACCGCGACGATTTCATCGCTATCCTTTTGTCGCACGGCATCGGCATGGGACTGGTGCTGAAGGGCGAATTGTTCACCGGCACCCATTCTTCGGGCGGCGAATTCGGCCACATGATCCATCGGCCGAACGGCGCGCTATGTCGCTGCGGACGGCGCGGCTGCGTCGAAGCCTATGCGGGCAATTACGCCATCTGGCGCAACGCCAGGCAGATGGGCGAGGATGCAGAACCCGTCGCCGATGTCAGCGACGCCGACATGCGCGCCCTGGCTGCCGCGGCCCGCGAAAGGGACGGACCCGAACGGGAAGCCTATCGCAAGGCCGGCGAAGCGCTCGGTTACGGCCTCGGCAGCCTGTTCGCGCTGATCGATCCGGCGCCGGTCGCCATGGTCGGTGTCAGCGCCGCCGCCTTCGACCTGATCGAGCCGGCATTGCGGCAAGCGATTGCCCAGACCGCCGGCGGCCAGCACTCAAAATCGATTTCCTTCGACACAGAGCCGAACGAACTGCCGCTGATCCGCGAAGGCTGCGCCATGCGGGCGCTGATCTTCGTCGATCAGGAGATTTTTGCGCCGGGCGTGCAGGCGAGAGGGAGCGCCGGAAAGAGCGTGGCGTGAGGGCCAGGGTCAAAATTGCGCGGTCCGCAACATCTACCGCTCCGTGAAAGCGCGCGCGAAGGAATCGCGCATCGGCCGTACGAGATACTCGAAGAAAGTCCGTTCGCCGGTGCCGATGAACGCTTCTACCGGCATTCCAGGGTAAAGCTGCTCCGCTTTCACGCCGGGCGGCAAGTCGGCGGCAATCTTCAGCTTGGCGCGGAAATAGGGTTCATGCGTAGCCTGATCGATGAGCCGATCTGCGGAAACCTGTGTCACCATGGCTGAAATCTCAGGGGTGAGCCGCATGTTCAACGCTGATAGTCGCAGTTTTGCCGGCTGGCCGACACGAACCTGGTCAATGTCTTTCGGCGGCAGCCGTGCATCGACGATCAAGCCCGATGCCGTAGGCAGAATCTCCATGATCTTCTCGCCGGGGGCAATCACGCTGCCCTTGGAATTGTAGGTGGACGATACCACGATGCCCGCCGCTGGCGCCTTGATCGTCGTCCGCCGCAGCACTGCCTCGGATGCCCGCATCTGTTCGTCAATGTCAGCCAGCGAAGAACGTACCTCGTCGAGTTTCGTCAGGGCTTCCTCCACGCGTTGCGTGGTCAGGCGCTCTATCTGCTCCTGCGCTTCGACGATCTGGGTGTTGGCCGATGCAAGATTTGCCTCCAGCGCCCCTGCCTGCCCGACGAGATCGGCCTCGCTACGCAAAAGCTGCGAATATTCAGTGCGATTGGTGAGGCCCTTGTCCAAAAGGCTGGTCTTGATGCCCAGTTCTTTCTTCACGACTTCGGCCTGCTGCTCAATGGCCTGTTTCTGGGCCTGCAATCCGACAACAGACTGGCGATGCATGGCAACCCGTTGCCTGAGGATCGATTGTTCCGATCGAAATCGGGCGAGCCTGGCGTTGAATTCCTTCCGCTGTTCTTGAACCAGGACCTCGAAATTGTGCTGGAACGGTGCCGGCGCAGCCTCTGTGATTGGTGCAAGCCGATCCAACCCGTCGCGCTCCGCCTCCAGCCGCGAAGCGCTGGCCTTCAACGCGATCGACTGTCTCGTCAGCCGGTTGAGTTCGGCTTGCGCGGCTGTTCGATCCAGCAGGATCAGTTCCTGGGCCTGTTGCACGCGATCACCCTCATGGACGAGCAACTCTTGGATGATGCCGCCCTCGGGATGCTGGATGAGGATGTTCCCGCCTGTCGCTGAGATCGTGCCTTGCGTGATGACCGCGCCGGACAACGGTGCACTGACCGCCCAATAGCCAAAGCAACCCACCAATATCGCCATTGCCGCGTATCCGGCGAATGCCACCCGGCGAATGTCGGTGCGTGCTGTGCCTTCCCGGACGAGGCTCTGCGCTGTCATCATCTACGATCCAAAACGGACGCTATGAGGGGTGCCGCGGATCGTCGTGGCAAAAGACCCTGTCACCGCCATGCTGCGCTGAGGGGCAAGGTCGATGCCGGCGATCGGCTGCCGCATCACGTCGCCGCTTGGACCGAAGGCTTCGATCACTCCGCTGCGCAGAAGCATCACGCGGTCGCAGGCTGCGGCGATCGAAGGGCGGTGCGTTATCACGATTGTCGTAACGCCCGCCGCTTTTGCGGCGGCAAGCACTTCTTCGAGCGCGGCTTCGCCGCTGCCGTCTAGATGGGTACTGGGCTCATCCAGAACGAGAACATGCGGATTGCCGTAAAAAGCGCGCGCCAGCCCGATCCTTTGGCGTTCGCCGCCCGACAGTGTTCTGTCCGACGGACCTATTCTGGTCTGGTAGCCGTCTCGCTGCTCCAGTATCAGCTCATGCGCCCGGGCATTCTTTGCTGCCTCGACGATCGAGGCGTCATTCGCATCGGGTTCAAAGCGGGCGATATTTTCCGCGATCGATCCGGGAAAGAGCTCCACCTCCTGAGCGAGATATCCGATATGCCGGCCAAGCTGCTTCTCGTCCCAGGTTCTGAGATCGGCGCTGTCAATCCTGACGCAGCCGCTGGTTGCCTGAATCGCACCGACAAGCAATCTTGCCAGGGTGGACTTGCCGGCTCCGCTCGGACCTATTATCGCCACCGCTTCGCCTGCGCCGATGCGGAAGTTCAGTCTCTTGATGATGGGTTCGGTGCCGGGCGTGGCGTTCGACGCGACAAAGATCAGGCCCTCCACGACAATTTCGCCGGACGGGTCCGGCAAGGTCAGTTTTTGCGCATGCGCCGGATGGGCGGAAAGCGCCTTGTCCAACCGCTTCCACGATCGTCTGGCGTCGATGATCTGCCGCCATGACCCGATCAGTTGGTCGAGCGGCTGCAGCGCACGGGACGACACCAGGGAAGACGCGAAGATCATGCCGGCCGTCATCTTCCCTTGCAGCACGAGCCATGCTCCGACACCCAGTATTGCCAGCTGAAGCATCATGCGTACGGCTCGCGACGTTCCACTGAAAATCGCGTTGGCCATCGACGAACGGTCATGCAGGACTAGCGCCTCCGCCACGTGCCTTCCCCACACTCGCGCGGCGTTTTGGATCATGCCCATGGCGCGCAGCGTCTCCGCGTTCCGGGCAAAGGCCTGCTCCGACAGGCTGGCAACAGCCGAGCGTTCCGCCGACAAGGCATCATTCTTGCCGATGGCAAACTGATTTGCCACGACCATCGCAAGCAACAGCCCAGATCCCGCCAGCGTAAGCCAGAACAGCAAAGGGTGGATGAGGTACAGCAGGGCGAGGAAGAACGGAGCAAACGGCAGGTCGAACAAGACCGCCGCGCCGCGTGACCTGATGAAGGCGCATACCGAGGCAAGGTCGCGCAGTGGAGACAGGGCTGCTCCCCCGGCGTACTTAGCCTCCAGCGAGACGGCGAATGTCCTCGCGCCCAGTCTGTTGTCGACAATGGCTGCAACGCGCTGCGTGTAAACGGAGCGGACCGCATCGAGGAGACCGAGAAAGGCGAGTGCGAGAACCGCGATAGCAGAGAGGTAAAGAAGTGTCTCGACGCTGGAGGAAGGCAGGACGCGGTCATAGACCTGCAACAGATAAAGGGGGATCACCAATAGCAGGATGTTGATGAGGAACGAAAAAACGCCGACATCGGCGATGGCGCGCCTCAAGACTGCCCGCAGATCAGACCGTGCAATCATTCCCGCGCTCCTAACGGCTCATGGCCCCAAAATCAGGGCGTCGCTTAGACCGAATGGTCGCCGGCGATGTCCAAGGGGTGGTGCTGCAGGTCGTCCAGCGTATAGGCGCGGATGTAGTCGATCTTCATCTCCGCTGGCGTAGCCAGATGGTCAGGAGGCTGGCCGGCAATGCCGCCCACCGCGAGATTGGCCAGCATATACATGGGATCGTGCATGTCGGCCGGCGTCGCTGCTTGAGCGACCTTTACACCATCATAGGTCCAGACAAGCTCATCCTTCGTCCAGAGCAGGCCATAGGTGTGGAAACCGTCGGTATCCGCAACGTTCACCGTTGACGAAACCTTCGTGTGCGCGCCCGTCTCATTGGAATGCGCCGTCATGTAGAGCGTGTTCGGGTCCTGGCCACGCGTTTCGACAACGTCCAGCTCCGGCGGCCACGAGCCGTCCTCCGGAAGCAGCCAGAACGCCGGCCAGGCTCCGGCTGTTTCAGGGAGATCCGCCCGCATTTCGAAATAGCCGTAGGTTTGCGAGAAGGTGTCGTGGGTCGTCAGGATCCCCGAGGTGTATTCGTAGTTGTTGATCAGAGGCTTGATGTCCTCCGGCGCCTGCGCGGCGGTGATGGTGAGGACGCCGTTCTCAACGCTGAACGGATGGACCGAACTCGTCGGGCCATAATTGGCGTCGATATACCACTGCAACTCACCATTGCTGCTCAACGTGCTACCGTTCGGCGCTCCCCACCAGAAATTGGAATTCCAGGTGCCGTCCTGCCCGTCCCGAAGGCTCAGTGTGTTGAAATCGTCGGAGAAGGACAGCGTCATTCCGGACTTGTCGATCGGAAGTTCGAACTGGGTGGGCTGCAGCTTGTCGATGGTCGTATTCTTGAACACCAGGATCTCGTCGGACCCGAGGTTCAACATCACGTTCGATTCCACCTGGACCATCTGTGAACGGACGGCATCGAACGAAGTGAAGTCGTAGCCGTTAAGGCGGACCGCATCGGTCGCACCGAAATCGAAGATAAGATCACTTCCATTACCTTTGGAGATGGCGAAAGTATCGGCGCCATCACCGCCGATCAGGACATCATTTCCCTTGCCGCCATCCAGCGTCTGGTGACCCGACCCGCCCTTGATGATGTTGTCCAACGCATTGCCGAACGCAAATCGGTTGGCGCCGGTAACGACGAGGTTCTCGAAATTGTCGGGGAGCTTGTAGCTCATCCATGTGTCGATCGTGTCGATCCCTGCCCCGGGATCCTCGACCACCTTATTGTTGGTGGAATAGAGATGATAGTAGTCGTCGCCGGCGCCGCCGTAGATCGTGACAGTGACGCCGGTGTCTCCCCAGAAGGAGTCGTTGCCGGAGGTGCCATGCAGTTCCGGTCCAGACCCGGTGGCCGAGAACCAATGAGTGGAAGCGCCGGTGTAGGCAAGAGGGATGCCCTTGGCGTTTAAGACCGTGCTCATCAGAAATCCTTCCTAATGGTATCCGACCTGGTCAAAGGTCCGGCGACCGCTTACAAAGCAACGCTGCAAAGAACGAGATCGTTCCACGGAATCGTCATTAGATCCGAGATCGCATTGAACAATCGACAGACGAGAAATGAATAAAGAGGAGAGGACTCGCAACAATTTGAAGTAATTTATTAAAATTGTATATTTGTGCAAAATACGCGTCATTTGAAGAACGTATATCTAAATTAACTCAAGTCATTCTTGCGTGGCTTTCTGGTCGAAGTCTGCGGGAAAGATGACGACGTATCAAGTAATTCGCCGTGCTTCCTGGCCAGCCGGGGCCCAATAGAGAGTTTGGGAGATCGAGGAACGCGAGAAGCTGCCTGTCGCTTTGGCCCAAACGCAGTCATTCGAAACCTGATGAGGATGATCGCTCCTGGCGTCCCGTGCTCGCTCCCCATCAATGAGACGAGTGCAACATTCCACCGGCTGTTGGCGACCGCGTGCTAATCGAGTTTTCCCGATCTATCGGGACGGAACAGCCACCTAGTCTTCCCTGATCGCGTAGCCCGCCCCACGGATCGTGCGGATGACATCAGGCATGCGGCCATTGTTGACCGCCTTGCGCAGCCGCCCGACATGCACGTCGACCGTGCGCTCGTCGATGTAGATTGTCTCGCCCCAGACATTGTCGAGCAGCTGGCTGCGCGAGAACACGCGGCCTGGATGGCGCATCATGAATTCGAGCAGGCGGAACTCGGTCGGCCCGAGCCGGATCTCGCTCTTCTTGCGATAGACCCGGTGCGACTCGCGATCGAGCACGATGTCGCCGACCTTTAGCACGCTGGACAGCACTTCCGGCTTGGCCCGGCGCAGCAGCGCCTTGACCCTGGCCATGAACTCCGGCGTCGAGAAAGGCTTGACCAGATAGTCGTCGGCACCGGTCGACAGGCCGCGCACGCGGTCGCTTTCCTCGCCTCGCGCGGTCAGCATGATGATCGGCAGCCGCTCGGTCTCGGGACGCATTCGCAGGCGCCGGCAGAGTTCGATACCCGAAACCGCAGGCACCATCCAGTCGAGCACCAGAAGGTCGGGAACGTTCTCCTGCAGCCGGATTTCGGCCTCGTCGCCGCGCGTCACCACCTCGACCTGGTAACCTTCGGATTCGAGATTGTAGCGGAGCAGCACGCCTAGCGGCTCCTCATCCTCCACCACCATGATGCGTGGTGCGATCATCGGCTGGTCACCCCTGTTATGCCGCTGGCGCGGACATTGCCGTCTCGTCCTGCTTCGGACGATTGGCTGGCAACTGCGTGCCGGTCAAAACATAATAGGCATTTTCGGCGATGTTGGTCACGTGATCGCCGATCCGCTCGAGGTTCTTGGCGCAGAACAACAAGTGCGTGCACGCCGTGATGTTGCGGGGATCTTCCATCATGTAGGTCAGCAGCTCGCGGAACACCGAGGTGTATTTGACGTCGATGCGTTCGTCATTGTTTCTGAGCGTGGCAAGCGCTGCCGCGTCAGCGGCGGCATACTCGTCGACGACCCCCTGCACCTGGATCAGCACCAGTTGTGCCATCGCGTCGATCGAATGCGAAAGGTCGTGCGGCGTGACACTCAGCCCGACAGTGCCGACGCGCTTGGCGATGTTCTTGGCAAGGTCGCCGATGCGCTCAAGGTCGCCGGCCATGCGGATCGAACCGACCACCGCACGCAGATCGTTGGCCATTGGCTGGCGCTTGGCGATCAGCGTGATGGCGCGATCGTCCAGCTCGCGCTGGCGTGCATCCATGATGGCATCATCGGAAACCACGCGCTGCGCCAGCGCATTGTCCGAATTGAGCAAAGCCTTGGTCGAGCCACTGACCATCGAACGGGCGAGATCGCCCATGTCGCGGATCAGCTGACTGATCTGCTCCAGATCCTCATCGAAAGATGCGACGGTATGTTCACCCATGATCTTCGTCCCTCGTATGCCTGAGCTCAGCCGAACCGGCCGGTGATGTAGTCCTGGGTGCGTTTGTCGTCGGGGGTGGTGAACATCTTGTCGGTGGCGCCCTCCTCGACCAGATAGCCTAGATGGAACATCGCGGTGCGCTGCGACACGCGCGCTGCCTGCTGCATCGAATGGGTGACGATGACGATGGTATAGTTCTGACGCAGTTCGTCGATCAGTTCCTCGACGCGAGCGGTGGCGATCGGGTCGAGCGCCGAACACGGTTCGTCCATCAGGATCACCTCGGGTGACACGGCGATGGCGCGTGCAATGCACAGACGCTGCTGCTGGCCACCGGAAAGACCCGTGCCAGGTTCCTGCAAACGGTCCTTGACCTCGTTCCAGATTGCCGCCTTCTTTAGGCTCGACTCGACGATCTGATCCATGTCGGCTTTGCGCTTGGCCAATCCGTGGATACGCGGACCATAGGCGACGTTCTCGTAGATCGATTTGGGGAACGGATTGGGTTTCTGGAACACCATGCCGACGCGCGCCCTGAGTTCGACGACATCGATGTTCTTGTCGTAGATGTCTTCTTCGTCGAGCGTTATCTTGCCGGTTACCCGTGCTGAATCGATGGTGTCGTTCATGCGGTTGAGGCAGCGCAGGAAGGTGGACTTGCCGCAGCCGGAGGGGCCGATCAGCGCCGTCACCTGGTTCAGGCGGACGTCGAGATCGACGTCGAACAGCGCCTGCTTCTCGCCATAGAACACGCCGACCTTGTCGCCGCGCATTTTGATCACTTCGTTCGACTTCATCTTGTCGCCCACTGCGTTTTCAAGGGACTGTTCGGTCATGATGTTCATACCAAGATGCCTTTTTTCTACCAGCGCCGCTCGAACCGACGCCGAAGCACGATCGCGGTGATGTTCATGGCCATGAGGAAGACGAGCAGGATGATGATGGCGCCCGACATGCGCTCGACGAAGGCGCGTTCGGCCTCGTTCGCCCACATATAGATCTGCACTGGCAGCGCGGTGGCCGGATCGAAAGGCGTCGTCGGTGGATCGGCGACGAAGGCGACCATGCCGATCAAGAGCAGCGGCGCGGTTTCGCCGAGCGCACGCGCCAGACCGATGATGGTGCCGGTGAGGATGCCTGGCGCGGCAAGCGGCAGGATATGCTGGAACACCATCTGCATCTTGGAGGCGCCAAGACCGAGAGCTGCCGAGCGGATCGACGGCGGCACCGCGGCAAGTGCGGCGCGCGTCGCGATGATGATCGTCGGCAGCGTCATCAGCGTCAGCACCAGGCCGCCGACGAAAGCGGCGGAGCGCGGCATGCCCAGGAAATTGATGAACACCGCGAGGCCGAGCAAGCCGAAGACGATTGACGGCACTGCGGCCAGATTGTTGATGTTGACCTCGATAAGGTCGGTGAAACGGTTCTTCTTGGCGAACTCCTCCAGATAGATGGAGGCGGCGACGCCGATCGGCAGCGCCAGGAGCAACACGATCACCATCATATAAAACGAGCCGATGATCGCCACGCCCATGCCCGAGGTTTCCGGGCGGCTGGAGGCGCCGTAGGTGAACAGGCCGCTGTTGAAGTGCTCGGCCATCGCGCCCTCGGCCTTGAGCTTGTTCATCCAGGTGATCTGCTGGTCCGAGACCTTGCGTCGCGCTTCTTCGACACTGAGGTCGATCTGGCCCTTGAAAGCCGAGTCGAGATTGGCGGCGGCGAGGATGTTGACGTCGCGTGTCGTGCCGATCACGGACGGATCGGCGGCAACGATGTCGCGCAACTGGACGCGGGCGCCTTCCGACAGGAAGCCCTTGAGCTGCTTGATCGCCGGCTTGTCCTCGGGATTGATGCCGAGCTTGGCGACCAGCGCGTTTTCGGCGAGCTTGGGATAATTCGCCTTGATCAGAACGCTCGGATCGGTTGCGCGTTTGCCGGAAGGATCGATCACCTTCTCGTCGAACGAGATCGGCAGTGATACCGTCGTCTGCCAGAAGGCGGTGTAGCCTTTCGAGACGATGGTGATCAGCATGATTGCCAGGAACGCCAGGCCTACGGAAATCGCCACGACGCCATAGATGCGGAATCGGCGTTCGGCAGCGTAACGTGCCTTCAGGCCGATGTCGCGGCGCGGATGGGCCGCCGCCCTGACCATCGTATCCATGGAAATGTCGGTCATTCGTACTGCTCCCGATATTTGCGCACGATGTAGAGCGCGACGATGTTCATCACCAACGTCAGCGCGAACAGTGTCAGGCCGAGCGCGAAGGCGACCAGCGTCTGCGGCGAATTGAACTCGAGGTCGCCGGTGAGCTGGTTGACGATCTTGACGGTGATGGTCGTCATCGCCTCGAACGGGTTGATGGTGAGGTTGGCGGCGACGCCCGCCGCCAGCACGACAATCATCGTTTCGCCGATAGCGCGCGAGGCAGTCAGCAGGACGGCGCCGACGATGCCGGGCAGTGCAGCCGGCAGGATCACCCGCTTGATCGTCTCGGAGCGGGTCGCGCCGAGGCCGAGCGACCCGTCGCGCATGGCGCGCGGCACCGCGGTTATGATGTCGTCCGAAAGAGAGGACACGACCGGGATCAGCATGACGCCCATGACCAGGCCGGCGGTGAAGATGCTCTGGCCCTGGATGAAGGGCGAGCCGCCGGTCAGCGCCGCGGACAGGTCGCGCAGGAATGGCCCAAGCGTGACGACGGCGAAGATGCCGTAGACGATGGTCGGTATGCCGGCCAGCAGTTCAAGCGCCGGCTTGACCACCGAGCGTACCCTGGGCGTTGCATATTCGGCCATGTAGACAGCCGACATCAGCCCCACCGGCACCGCAACCAGCAGTGCGACGGCGGCGATGTAGAGCGTGCCCGCAAGAAGCGGGATCAGGCCGAACTGGCCCTGGCTGCCGCCCGAACCGGCAGCGGCAAAACGCGGATCCCAGACGGTGCCGAAGAAGAAACTCATCGGCGAGACGCTTTCGAAGAAGGTGATCGTCTGGAACAGCATCGAAAGCACGATGCCGATGGTGGTCAGGATGGCGATGGTGGAGGCGGCAAGCAGCCCCCACAGCATCAGCCTCTCGACATTGTTGCGTGCCCTGGCGCGCGGCTCGATCTGCCTGAGCGCATAGAAGGCGCCGGCGATCGAGGAAACGAGAATGACAATGGCGCCGAACAGGCCGAGCCGGTCCTGGACCTTGTTCGCCTCGACGGCGATCGGGATCATGTAATCCTGCGTGTCGCTCGCCAGTGCCACACCCTTGGCGGCGAGCAGCGGCTGCAGCTCGGCAAAGCTGGCAGGCATTGCGGCCAGTGTGCCTGCATCGAGTTTGCGCAGGCCCCTGGCGAGGCTCTTTACCAGGCTGACATCCAGTGCCTCACTGGCAACCTTGCTGTCGACGGTGCGCTCGGGCAAGGCAGCGTGAATGTGTCGGTCCAGATAGATGGAAGACCCGACGGTCCAGACGGCAAGCAGCAAAAGAGCAGGCAGAACGGCGAGCAGGAAGGCCCACCAGCCATGATAGTGGGCGCGCGAATGCGGCTTGACCTTGCCATTGTCCTGGGCCGCGGCACGTTGCCGACCGATGAAAAAGGCAACCAGGCCGACGGCAACGACGATGGCCAGTACGAGCAAGGACGACATGGACCCACCCCAAGAGAAATTCTTACGCAGCCGCCATTGCGGCCTGCGGTGAAACCGGGGCGCGGGATTGGCCCGCACCCCGGTTCGGCAGCTGATTACATCGACTTTCCGGCGGCGAAAGCGTCACGCTGGGCCTGACGCTCGGCATCCGGAGCAGCAACGAGGCCGTATTCGGCGAGCGGGCTTTCCGGGCCAACCATCTGGTCGTCAAGGAAGAACTCGACATATTCCTTGAGGCCGGGAACGACGCCCAGATGCGCCTTCTTGACGTAGAAGAACAGCGGGCGCGAGACGGGATACTTGCCGCTGGCGATCGTCTCGGTCGAAGGCACGATGCCTTCCACGGTGGCGACCTTCAGCTTGTCGGCATTGTTTTCATAGAAGGCGAGGCCGAACACGCCGACGCCGGTCTTGTTGGAGTCGATGCGGGCGAGCGTCTCGGTATAGTCGCCATCGATGTCGACGGCCTTGCCGTCCTTGCGGATGGCGATGCAGGTTTTGCCGATTTCCTTGTCGTCGGCAATGCCGGCGGCCTTGATAGCAGCCTTGTCACAGCCGGCATCGAGGAGCTTGGTCTCGAACACTTCGCGCGTGCCGTGCTTTTCGCCCGGAATGTAAGCGGCGATGTCCCAGTCGGGCAGCTTCGGATTGACCTGGCTCCACTTGGTGTTCGGATTGTCGACCAGCTTGCCGTCGACGACCAGCTTGGCCGCGAGCGCCTTATAGATGTCGGCGGGAACCAGCGCCCAGTCCGGGCCCTTGATGTCGGTGGCGAAGACGATGCCGTCATAGCCGATCCGGACTTCCTGGACTTCCTTCACGCCGGCGTCGGCGCAGGACTTGAGTTCGTCCGCCTTGATCGGACGCGACGAGTTGGCGATGTCGATCGTGTCTTCGCCGACGCCCTTGCAGAATTCCTTGATGCCGGCGCCGCTGCCGCCGGATTCGACAACTGGAGTCTTGAAGTTGGTGAATGTTTCGCCGAACTGCTCGGCAACGATCTTGGCATAAGGTAACACGGTCGATGACCCGGCGACCTGGATCTGGTCGCGCGCGGCGGCGAAGCCGGACGTCGCGGCGAGCGCAAGCGCAGCGGCCGACGCCGTATAGAGGAATTTCTTCATGTGGCCTGCTCCTGTTCGGAAGATGGTCTCTCGGCGCTCGTCAGTCGGCGCCCGCTGAGGCCAATAGCCTTCGATTATTACAGTCGCATGACAGTTTGATGTCACCCCGGTAACGCGTCATCGGGACTAACAAAATGCCGCCTGGCCGGCACTCCCGATGGAGCCCGGCTTTGCCCCCGGAATCAGAGACTTGCTCCGTTTGGGCCGAGGCTGGCCGGCGATTTAGGATTAGCCGGCCTTTATGAAAAAAATCCGGACGGGAGCGCGTTGCTCTCGGCCAGACGGTGTCGTGGCCGGGCCATCGCCGAAAACAGGTCCGTTGGGGTAGGTTGACGCTGTTCCATGCCGGCGGTCGCTGCTCCCGCCCGTAACTGGGAAGAGCGGAATTCGAATGTCGCCATTGTCTCGATCAGACACAGTTTTGATATGGTGCGATCGCACCATGGTGCTGCGCGCGGGACGCGTCACGAATCTCCGCGAACCGCTGCGACGAGAATCCTTACCCGGCGTTGCGCTGAGCTTGGCGGCTGGCGCCGACCCAGCGCTCGACCTTCTCGAGCAGGGCCCTGGGGCTGATCGGCTTGGGCAGGTAGTCGTCCATGCCGGCCTCCAGGCAGCGCTCGCGATCGCCCTTCAGCGCATGCGCGGTGACGCCGACGATCGGCACATGCGTGCCGGTTTCTTCCTCCAGCCGGCGAATGGCGGCGGTTGCCTCGAGCCCGTTCATCTCCGGCATCGAGACATCCATCAGGATCATGCACGGATTGAGCCGGCCGAAGGCGTCGAGCGCCTTGCGGCCATTTCCCACGATCTCGAAACCATAACCGGTCTCGCCGAGAATCTGGGTGAACACCATCTGGTTCACCTCATTGTCCTCGGCCACCAGGATATCCAGTCTGTCGCCGCCCCCCGCCACGGGTGGCCGGGGGCGTACAGAAGGCGGTTGCAGCAGTGCCCGCTGCTCCGCCGGCACCGACGGCTGTGGCCGCGCCACCTTGCCTGGAGGGACGTTGCCAGCGGGCGGCTGGGCGTCGCTGCCGGTCGTGTGGCGATGGCGCTGGATGGTGGCGACCAGCGTTTCCAGCAGCACCGATGAGCGCGCCGGCTTGATCAACTGGGCATCGATGCCGAGATCGCGGTAGCTGGTGTTGGCGAGCGACTGGTCGACGGAGGTCAGCATGATGATCGGTGTGCCGGCAAGGCCGGCGGTGTTGCGCACGATCCGCGCCATTTCGGCGCCGCTCATCTCAGGCATCTGGTAGTCGAGCACGACGCAATCGACCGGCACGCCATAGGCGGCGGCGGCGATCAGCACCTTGAGGCCCTCGGCGCCGCTCTCTGCGGCGCAGGAATCGAACGTCCACGATGTCATCTGCTCGGTCAGGATAGCCCTGTTGACGGCGTTGTCGTCGACGATCAGCACACGCGCGCCGGTCACGTCGATCGGCGTGATGCGTTGCCCGTTCTGCTGTCCGGCCCTCGGCAGCGTGACCGTGAACCAGAACGTCGAGCCCTTGCCCTCCGCGCTCTCGACACCGATGTCGCCGCCCATCAGTTCGACGAGCCGCGAGGTGATGGCGAGGCCGAGGCCGGTCCCCTCGTGCCGCCGCGTCGATGAGGTGTCGACCTGGCTGAACTTCTCGAACACGAGTTTCAGTTTCTCCTCGGGGATACCGATCCCGGTATCGGTGACCGAGATTGTCAGCTTCGTTCCGGTCGGAATCCTCTCGCCGGTGACATCGACCAGCACATGGCCTTCATCGGTGAATTTCACCGCGTTGCCGAGCAGGTTGGTGACGATCTGCCTGATGCGGCCGACATCGCCGACGAATAGGCTCTCGAGACGAGGCTCGATGCGCACGATGAGCTCGAGGTCCTTCTCCTTGGCGCGTGTCGACACCAGCGTCGCCACATCCTCGATCGCCTCGGCAAGATTGAAGGGGGCGGGATCGAGCACCAACTGGCCGGCATCGATCTTGGAGAAGTCCAGGATGTCGTTGATGATGGTGAGCAACGCATTGCCCGATTTGACGATGATGTCGGTAAACGTCTTCTGCTTGGGGTCGAGTTCCGATTTGGCCAGGAGTTCGGCCATGCCGAGCACGCCGTTCATCGGCGTGCGGATCTCGTGGCTCATATTGGCGAGGAATTCCGACTTGGCGCGGTCTGCGAGTATGGCGCGCTGGCGAGCCTCGCGCAGTTCGGCCTCGCGCGTCTTCAGCTCGGTGATGTCGGTGGTCGATCCGATCAGGTAGAGTGAACCGTCGGACGCGATCATCGCGCCTTTGCGGGCGAATTGATGCCGCATGCTGCCGTCGGCCGCCGTCACGGTCTCTTCGACCTCTTGCGTTTCACCGGTGCGCAGTACCGCAAGGTCGCTGTCGACAAAGGCTTCGCCATCCGGCCCGAAGATCTCGATGTCGGTCTTGCCGGTAGCCTCTTCCTTGCTGAAGCCGGTGAGATCGCACCAGCCCTTGTTGACGTAGAACTGCCTGAGATCGGAGCGCTTGGCGTAGATCGACACCGGCACATTGTCGATCAGGCTGCGGAACACCTCGTTCTCGCGCATGCTCTCTTCCAGCGCGCGCTCGCGCGCCTTGACATCGGTGATGTCGGTGCTGGAACCGACCAGATGTACCGATCCGTCCAGCGCCACCAGGCGGCTCTTGCGCGTCATCAATTGCCGAACCGTGCCGTCGCGATGGGTGACGGGTTCCTCGACCTCCTTGACGGCACCGGTCACGGCGACTTGCGTGTCGTCATGGCTGTAGCCATCGGCGTCCTCCACACCGAACAGCTCACGGTCGGTGCGGCCGATGACATCCTCCTTGGCCAAGCCTGTAATCGCGCACCAGGCCTTGTTGACGAACTCGATACTCAGGTCCTGCGCCTTGATGAAGGCGGCCACCGGCAGCTCGTCCAGCACGTGCCGGAACAGATCGATCTGGCGCATCGAGTCGCGCAACGCCGCCTCGCGGCTCTTGATCTCGGAGATGTCGACACGGACACCGATGAAGGTGCCGTCGTCGGTCCGCATGTCATAGACCTGATACCAGCGGCCGTCGGGGTTATGGCGCTCGAACGAGGAGCTGGGCAAGCGGTAGCGGGCGAGGATCGCGTCCAGCCAGCGGTCGTGGTCGCCGCCGTAGAGCTGGTCGACCTGCGGATCGCCGCTGTTGCGGAAATAGCCGTTCGCATGGCCAAGGACGAGCGCATCGCGGAATGTACGGCCGGGTTGCCATGCCGGCTTCAAGGCCGGCAGCGTATCCTGGATCTTGCGGTTGGCGAAAACAAACTTGTCGTCGCGATCGTATATGATCACGGCGGCCGGCAAGGATTCCAGCACGCTGGCGAGATGCTTGCGCGCGTCCTCGGCCTCGGTCTCGCGGCGCTTCATGTCGGAAATGTCGAACAGGAAGCCGGCGACATAGTTGCGGCCGCTGGCCATGCCGACGCGGCTCTTCCTGACGATGCGGGAGCGGCTGGCACCATTGGCCTGGAAATTCTCTTCCACTTCGTACGGGTGCCCGGTGGCAAGCACGTCCCGTTCGCTCAGCTCGAAAAGCGCGGTGTCGTTCGTTGTAAGGAAATCGCCGCCGCGCTTGTCGAGCATGGCTTGCGGCGTCTGGCCAAATAAGGCGGCGAACGCCTCGTTGACGAAAACGAAGCGCAGATGGTCATCCTTGACGAAGATCGGATCCTTGACGGCGTTGATCACCGCTTCAGCCAGTCGCGCTTTCTCCAGCGCGTCGGCAAGTTCGGCCTCGCGGTCCTTCATGTCGGTGACGTCGACATAGGAGATCAGCCGCTTGCCGCCGGCCAGTGGCGCCATCGACGATATCAGCGTGCGGCCGTCATTGCGCGGAAACTGCCGCGATCCGGCGGTGCCGGCTCTGATTTCCGCCTCGCGCTCGGCGATATGCCGCTGCCATGTCGGATCGTCGGAACCAAACGGATCGATGTCGCGGCTGGCATCCATCAGATCGCGGAAGCTGCAGCCGATCTCGGCGCGCCGGGCGTCGATCTGCCAGAAATCGTAAAAGGCACGGTTGATGACTTCGGCGCGCATATCGGCATCGAGGACGAGGACACCGATCGGCATCTGATCGACCATGGTGTGGAGATTGGCGAAGGTCTCGGCGATTTTGGCGTTGGCGCTCTCGATCTCGGCATCGCGATTCTTGATCTCGGTGACCTCATAATAGGTCAACAGCCGTTTGCCCCCGGACAATGCCGTCACCGAGAACATCATCGTCCTGCCGTTGGCGTGGAGAAACTCGCGTGGCGCGACGGAGCCGGCGCGAATTTCCTCGATGCGGGTGGCGAGGTAGCCCTGCCACTGCTTTTCGTCGATGTCGCCATAGATGCCGTTGCGGCGGTTGAGTTCCATCAACAGGCTGAACGGAGCGCCGACGGTGACAGTGCCGTCCGGAATCCTGGAGAGGTCGCGATAAGCCTTGTTGATGAGCAGTGTGTCGAGCCTGGCGTCGAGAAGCACGACGCCCATATGCATGGCGTCCATCGTCCGCTCGAGATCGGTCAGATGCTGGTCGGGCTCGCCGCCCGCCGATGATCCCTGCCCCGGGGTTTGGAAGGCGCCTGCCAGTGCGGTGACGTTGCGGCCGACCCCACGATAGCCGGCAAATCTTCCCTCGCCGTCAAACCTTGGAAAACCTGATGTCAAAACCCAGCGGCAATCGGCGCCGCCACCTTTCAGTTCATAGACGAAGTCGCGAAACGGCCGGTGCGCCTGCAGATCCTCCAGATGCGCGGCACCGCTGCGATCGCCGTTCAGGACCTGGTTGAGGAAGTCGAAGCGGAACCGGCCAAGCACGTTTGCCGGATCGATGCCGGTGGCTGCCTGGTAGTTTTGCGAAAGCCAGGAGAAGCGCAGTTCGGCGTCGGTCTCCCAGACCCAGTCCGAACCGGCTTCGACCAGTTGGCGAAGCGCATCGGTCGAATCCATGCAAGCGGCGGACGATGATGCATCGTCGTCATACGCTGTGGGTTTGCGAGGCCCGCGCCTACCGCGCGCGCCAATTGTTTCGTCCGCTTCCGCCATGCCGTCCCCACCCCGAAAACCAAGACCGAACCCTCCTCCGCGGTTCGTCGGCGGAATGTGCCCGAGAAGCATTAACGATCCGCTAACCATAGCGGTTGGTTAGACAGGATTGGGCGGCAGGGTCTGCTTCATTCCGCCCGGTTGTCGGCAGGGTCGAACCCGCTATATAAGCAACGGCAGGGGTATTGCTGATGCTTGGACGGATTGTGCCTTTTTTCATGGGGCTGGCGCTGCTTTTCGGCGGCGGTTGCTCTCGCAGTTATGACGGCACGGTCGTCATCCCGAGACCGCTCGATGTCCGGCGCATCTGGGATCGGCCGCCACCGAATGTCGACTACGGCCAATCCGAGGTCGAAAACGGCGCTTTTCCGGTGGCGCCGCAGCCACCCCGGCGTTTTTCCGAGCGCAAGGTCAGCCATGCCGCACCGAGACGGCACCAGACGAGGTTGCCTGCGTCGGCGTCCCTATCGGCGCCGGCGAAGCCGCTGACCTGCAGGAACGTCAGCGAGCCCGGCAAGAGAGCTCGCATGGTCTGTGATTAGATTGGAGCGGGTCTCTAAAAGCGGGATTCGATCAAACAAAACGCGATCCGCAGATAGCTCGGTTACCCGGCCTTCACAGGGAAGCAGCGCCTTTTTTCGGCTCCTTCGCTCCGAGCTTGTCGAGTGCAAGACGAACCTGACGCAGATCTTCCTGCCAACCGTCATCGTCGTCCATTGGACCCTCCGAGGCAGCCCGCTGCAACCCACGCGCCTCGGATTCGATCTCGCGCAGTTCGGCGATTTTCTGTTCGGTGGTCAGCGAGTCGTCTTCGACGATCTCCAGCACCCGCATTTCCCTGAACGTAGCCACGGCGTTCCTCCCGGCTGATGTCGATCACAACGCCGTGAGTGCCCCTCTGTTCCAGAGGGATCGCGCAACCGCATCGCAGCACGCACGCCGCCACCGGTGATCGCCGATCGGGGAAGACCGGCGATCATTCGGCCGGGAAAAATGCCGGGCCGACCACGCGCACCGGCCGCTCGCCGGCCTCGATCGAAAGGTGCTGGGCGGCACCTGGGGCTTCGGCATCGATCCCGGCGACGGCCGCAACCGTGCCAAGATCCGGCTTCGCCGTCGGCAGCGGAATAATGGCGTTGCGCATGTTGGCGGGCGTCACGGTCCTGGCTCGCAGTTCGGTGACCCGCTGGTAGTAGCGCTTGACGTCGCATGCCTTGAAATTCGCATCATCGCGATATCTGAAGGCTGCCGGCAGCTCGGTATAGGGTTTGCGCGTGTCGAGCGCGGTCATCTGGTCGGTTTCGAGGCTGGCGTCGCTCAACGTGTAGAGGTCGACGCTGGGGTCATCGCAGATGTAACGGCATTGATCGACCGTCTCCTTAAGATCGCCGCTGGCGGCGAACTGCGACTTTGGCGCCGGGAAGAAATACCCGTCCGACAGACGCACGCAAAACAGCATCGCATTGCCGGCGAACGTGGTGCTCGCCGATTGGGTGCTGGGCGCGGCGCGCACAGGCCGTTGCTTTGCCGAAGGCGCACAGCCAAGCGCGACGAGGCGCGCCTGCAGGCCCGCTGTGTCGCGGCCCGAATTCCCAGCGGCAGCGATCCGGCGCTGCACATCCGAGCGGCTCCTGGCGAGATCGGCGCAGGCGTTGAAGAGACCACCAAGCGAACTTTTCGCCGTGCACTGGCGCTGTCTCTCGATAGTCTGGATGGCTGCAAGTTGCCGGCGCAACTGGGCAAGCTCCGGGCTCGCCCCGCCGCTGCGGCCAGCCGAAAGCAACTGGCTTCTGATCGCGCCGCAGCTGTCCGCGTAGGACGAAAGCGTACCGAACAAAACTGCCGCCAGCGAAATAAATGCGATCGCCATGGAAGGCCAGAAACGGATCATCGGGACAACTTGGTCCTTTTGCGGAGAACCTGGAATTTAGAGCCCATGACTTCAGCAAGCTTCAGCTACATGAGTAATTTCTAATAATCTAAAGAGTTTCAACCTGAAGGACCTATTTATCTATTGTACTACGTCACCTCATGTAAATTCGATATTACATTTTTATTTCAAGATTGAGACGAACCTCGAAAGAAAGCGCAAGCCTGATCATGGCCGAGGATTTGCAACGCAACGGACCGAGATCAATGCGCCATTATCGCCAGGCGTTCGAAACCTTTGCCGGGCCTTCCGCGTTGAAGGACCAAAGGGAGATTGCAGATGTCGATCCACTTCACCGTCTCGGACCTGACAAGAAACCTGTTTCACTCGCTGGGGCTGGACCAGCGCGCTCCAAGGCCACTCAATCCCGAGCAGAGCCTGTTGCTGGAATGCTATCTGGCCGGCCAGGTTCCTGAATCAGCCTGGAGCGACTACGTCTTCGAGACGCCCGATCTTGCCCGGCATGCCGAGGCAAGGCGCAGTCACCACTGAGCGGCAGCGCCTATTTTGGAGAAGCGAATTGCAATGTCAACACGTTGCCGGCTATCCCTTGCGCCAGCTTCGCTGAGAAGGTCAGGGGCAGACAATTCTGCAGGGCCGTTGTCGCGGCGTCGACAAACGATTTCTTCGCCTTGGCATCGCCTTCCACCTTGATGGCTGTCGGCCTCGGTGGGCCGATTAGCGTGCCGTCCCGCTTGAAGCTGAAGCTCAAGGTGACGCTGGCAGTTCCGGCATCCGCCGGCGGTGTCCAGCATGCCTGAATGGCGGTCCCGACATCGTTCATTGTGTTCAGTTCAGCCGCATTTGAAGGATGAACAGCACTCGCCAGCATCACACCCACAACCGCAACCCGCTTCGCAACGCTTTTCATCGCCAGCCCTCATTTCGCGCCTGACCGACAATCCATGCGGACTGCCGAAATGGATGGTAGGGCCAACGCCGGCGATGACAATATCTCTCCGCAAAAGTTGACGCCAAAAAAGCGACAGCGGCCGAGGCTTGCGTGGCCTGATCGCTGCTCGATCACGCCCGGCGATAGAGCAATTCAAGGAAAAGTGTTAAACGGTTTTCCTGGGAGAAGCGCACGGCGCTTCCCTTGGGAATTGCGTCGAACAAAGAGACGGCGTGCGAAAGCAAAAAGGCCGGCATTGCGCCGACCTTTCCTATCGCTACGACGTTCTGCGCCAGTACATCCGTGGTCGCGGGCCGAAAGCGAATTGCCCGCAGTAGACAGGGCTTTGGTTAACGCATCCTTAACCTCAGGCCTTGGCCTGCGACTTCACATGGGCGATGTAGCCGCGCACGTCGCCGGCCGGCTCGCTATAAGCCTTGCCGAGCTTCTTCTCGATCGCCGCCACATAGTCCTTCGCCCATTTGGGCAAGGCATAGTCGATGACGGCCAGGAATTCGAGCGTCGCCGCCAGGCGGATATCGGCGATCGACGGGTTCTTGCCGCCGATGAACGGCTTGCCGTCCCTGAAGAAGCTATGGAAGACCTCCAGTGGCTCGGCGATCGCCGCCATCGCCGCCTTCTGGGCTTCGGACTTCTTGTCGGGGTGGGCGTCGCTGTGGCCGACCTCGCCGGCATAATGCGGGAAGCCGAGCGCCGGATATGTGGCGCGCGCCACATAGGGGTAGAGCGTACCGATCAGGTAGAACATGGCACTATCGACCATCGCCCGCTTGGCCGGCGCCTTTGGATAGAATTTCTCCAGCCCGTGCTTATTGGCGAGATACTGCATGATGGCGCAGCTTTCCCACAACACGCCTCTGGGGAGGCCCTTGTCCTCGATCATCGGTGTCAAATGGGCGGGATTTCGCGCCATGAATTCCGGCGAACGGGTGTGGCCCCAGGCATCGGTCTCGGCATGGTCGAAACCGGCCGCGCGCGCAAACACCCGCACGGTCATGTTGTTGACGCTGGGCTTCAGCATGCTGAGCTTCAGCGCCGGCTTCTTGGCCGACTTGGCCTTGGCCCTGGGCGCGGCTTTTGCCGTCGCCTTCACCGCAGGCCTAACGGCCGCCTTGGCTTTTGGCTTTGCCGCAGCTTTCGCCGCCGGCTTGGTGGCAGCTTTGGCCGCGGATTCCCCGGCAGTCTTCGTCGCTGTCTTGGCCATCTTATTCCTCCCTCTGGTCTGTTCAGTATGGGTTCTTCGCTGCCCGGTCCTCCGACAAGGTTGCGCGGGAACGCTCGACAAGCGCCTGGATCGCATCGGCGAGATGCACTTCGGCGATGTTGTAGTCGCCGCGCGCGACCCGGATCTTGTGCGCTTCCATCAGCACATCGGCATGGGTGAAGCCCGCTGGCGGTTCGAAGCGGTAGGACGCCAACTCGACCAGCAGACCGAGCGGATCCTCGAAATAGATCGAATCCATGAAACCGCGATCCTTGACGCCGCTGTGCTTGATGCCGCGCTCGTCAAGCCGGGCGACCGCCTGCAGGAAGGTGACGCGCGACACCGAAAAGGCAATGTGGTGGACACAGCCCGGATCGGTCGGCGTGCGCCGCTTCTCTGGTGTGCGGCTCTCGTCGGTGAAGATGGTGACCAGCCGGCCGTCGCCAGGATCGAAATAGAGGTGGCTTTCCCTCGGCTTGTCGAGATTGGGCTGTTCGAAGATGAACGGCATGCCGAGCACGCCTTCCCAGAAATCGATAGAGGTCTGGCGCCCGGCGCCGACCAGCGTGATGTGATGGACGCCCTGCGATTGCAGCTTCTGCATTGGCCTTCCTCCCCACGGCATCAACTGGCCGTCCGGGCAGCGCGGCGTTCTGCGCGCCGCTGGAGCCGTATCTCAGGATCCGTGACGTGATGCTAATGCAAACAGCCTCGCGGCGCCAGAAGCGACGACGCGGCGACGCAACGGGAAAAAGCCGACTGATTGAGAGCGCCGTCCGCACTCCCGATGCCCGACATCGGAAGCACGTACGCGCTACGCTCTTGGAGGCTGAGATCGACGAATCCGGCCGGTGGCGACCGAATTGATGTACCGACTTACGAGCCGCTGCTGTTGACCGTAGTGCCGACGTTCGTGAATATCCCGTTGAGCGAATTGCCAAGCGCCCCGGCGCCGGTGATGATCGCCAGCGCGATAAGAGCCGCGATCAAGCCATACTCGATCGCGGTCGCGCCAGGCTCGTCCCAAGCGAAACGACAGCCTATTTTCTGCATTTCAACCTCCTACAGCTACTAAAGCAATAACTAATATATAACCGTGAGTTGCGGGGCGTTAAGGTTCTCGGTTTCGGGTCCGTTAACATTTGCCAGACGAATGAAATGAAGGCCGGAGTGGTTGGTGCCACTGGGATCTTCAAGATTGCGGCTACCTGTGCAGAGCGGGTTTCCCGAACGCCGCAGTATCGAAGGTCCACGACTTCAGAAACGAAATCGACGGCATCCTGTAATTTGTCGAAAAACTTGGTACGCCCAAGGGGAATCGAACCCCTGTTCCCGCCGTGAGAGGGCGGTGTCCTGACCGCTAGACGATGGGCGCGTTCAAGAACCGGCGATATAGGCTGAGCGCTGGGAAAAAGCAACTGGGGTTAGGCCGCTTTCCCTTGCCGAGGAAAAGCCGGCCGTCAGCCTATCGTTTCGGCTCGATCAGATCCCAGAGATTGCCATGCAGATCGGCGAAAACCGCCACCGTGCCATAGGGCTCGAAGCGCGGTGCTTCGCGGAATTCGACGCCCTTCTCCAGCATCGCCGCGTGGTCGCGGGCAAAGTCGTCGGTTTCCAGGAACAGGAAGACACGCCCGCCGGTCTGGTTGCCGATGCTTTTGCTCTGTGCCTCGTCGGAAGCCTCGGCCAGAAGCAGCCTGGCGCCCTGCCCGTTGGCCGGCGCCACTGTGACCCAGCGCTTGCCGCCGCCGAGATCGACATTTTCGGCGAGCAGGAACCCCAGCCTCTCGACATACCAGGCGATCGCCTCGTCATAGTTGGCGACGACCAGGGCGACCGTGGCGACGCGACGATGCTCGGCGAACCCGCTCATCCCTGAGGCTTGCTCATTGGCCTGCTGCCGCTCACTTGTTGCGGATCGCAAAGCGGCCGATCAGGCGGCGCTCGGTGATATCGTAGACGAAGATCGTGCGGCTGCCGTCGGCAAGCTCGGCGTCGATCGAGACACGATTGCCGGATAGCGACTGGCTGACCACCCTGGCGCCGACCGGCAGCACGATGTCGCCGCTGACCGGTTCGCCTGCGGGTGTCTGGATATCGCCGGCCAGCGGCGGGTTCGCCGGCGGTGCGTTGCGCGCTTTGTAGACAAGGGCGCCGATCACCACCATAAGGGCGAGGAACAGCAGGCCGAGATTGATCCCGACGAAGCGGACGAGTTTCCTGCGCACCTTTTCGACCTCGGGGTCGAGCGGCCTATCCTGGTCTTCTTCGGCGATCGGGCTGGCCATGGCAAAACAGTTCCGGAACGGTTTTCAATGAGCGCTCATAGCGAAGAGGCCCCTGAATTGATAGAGGCGGTACCGACCGTGCTGGTGGCAGATGCGGATGCGGCAGGTCAGCGCCTCGACCAGTGGCTGGCGGCAAGCCTTGGACCGGACATATCACGCAGCCGCGTGCAGATGCTGATCAGGCAGGGCGCGGTCTCGGTCGACGGCAAGCCTGTCGACGAGACCAAGCGCAAGATGGCGCCGGGCGAAAGCGTGTCGGTTACCATGCCGGAGCCGGAGCCGGCGGAGCCGCAGGGCGAGAACATCGCACTCCATGTGCTCTATGAGGACGAAGAGCTGATCGTCATCAACAAGCCGGCCGGGCTTGTCGTTCATCCCGGTGCCGGCAACTGGACCGGCACGCTGGTCAACGCGCTGATCCATCATTGCGGCGACAGTCTTTCAGGAATCGGCGGTGTGCGCCGGCCGGGCATCGTTCACCGCCTCGACAAGGAGACCAGCGGCGTCATGGTCGTCGCCAAGACCGACCGCGCCCACAAGTCGCTGTCCGAAGCCTTCGCCGATCACGGCCTGACCGGCGATCTCGAACGTGCCTATCTGGCGCTGGTCTGGGGCATACCGCAGAGGCCGACCGGAAGGGTCGACGCGCCGCTCGGCCGCGCCGCCGACCGGGTGCGCCGTGCCGTGGTGCCGGAAGGACGCGACGACGCCCGCCATGCGGTCACCCACTTCGCCGTGCAGGAGCGTTTCGGCGAGAGCCAAAAGGAGTTCGCCACGGCCAGCCTGGTCGAATGCCGGCTGGAGACCGGCCGCACCCACCAGATCCGTGTCCACATGGCGCATATCGGCCATCCGGTGATCGGCGACCCCGATTATGGCCAGGCCTTCCGCACCAAGGGCAACCGGCTGCCTGAACCCTTGAAAAGTCAGGTCAAGGCATTTCCCCGGCAAGCCTTGCATGCCTGGCTCCTTGCATTTCGCCACCCCACTACCCATCTATCGATGAGGTTCGAGGCGCCGTTACCGAGGGACATGGAGGAACTCGTCGGCGGCTTCCGCGAACTCTGAACCCGTCACCAACAAGCCATCAAAAAACCTGACAGAGATTGTTCACTTCACCGTGACACACTGTTTCGTGTTGAACAAATGCCTGTCTTTTCTGGTTTTGTTCCTGTATAAGATCTGATGTCGCGGGCGAGCCTTTTGGTGCTCGCGTCACATGCCCGCCGCGTTTCGGGGGCATCACTCCAATAGAGAGGGGGCGCTATCATGGCCCAGTCACTACCCAGTATCGTTTCCGGCGAAGGCGGCCTCAGCCGCTACCTGGAAGAAATTCGCCGCTTTCCCATGCTGCAGCCGCAGGAAGAGTACATGCTCGCCAAGCGTTATGCCGAGCATGAAGACACCTCTGCTGCGCACAAGCTCGTCACCAGCCACCTCAGGCTCGTCGCCAAGATCGCCATGGGCTATCGCGGCTATGGCCTGCCGATCGGTGAAGTGATCTCGGAAGGCAATGTCGGCCTGATGCAGGCCGTCAAGAAATTCGAACCCGAGCGTGGCTTCCGCCTCGCGACCTATGCCATGTGGTGGATCAAGGCCTCGATCCAGGAGTACATCCTGCGCTCGTGGAGCCTGGTCAAGATGGGCACGACCGCCAATCAGAAGCGCCTGTTCTTCAACCTGCGCAAGGTGAAGGGCAAGATCCAGGCGCTCGACGACGGCGACTTGAAGCCCGACCAGATCGCCGAGATCGCCACCAGGCTGAACGTTTCCGAAGCCGAAGTGGTGTCGATGAACCGCCGCCTGTCGGGCGATGCCTCGCTCAATGCCCCGATCCGGGCGAGCGAAGGTGAGTCCGGCGAGTGGCAGGACTGGCTGGTCGACGACCACGAAAGCCAGGAGGAGATGCTGATCGAGCAGGACGAGCTAGAAAACCGGCGCGGCATGCTGTCGGGCGCTCTTGCCGTGCTCAACGAGCGCGAGCGGCGCATCTTCGAGGCCCGCCGCCTCGCCGAGGAGCCGTTGACGCTGGAAGAGCTTTCGTCCGAGTTCGACATCAGCCGCGAGCGCGTGCGCCAGATCGAGGTGCGCGCCTTCGAGAAGGTGCAGGATGCGGTCAAGGCCGCCGCCAAGCGCCAGACCCAGGCGCTGCGCACGATTGAGGCGCAGCCCGCGGCTTAAAGCCGGCTAAGGCAACAAAAATCAAGGCGGCGCCAGGAAACTGGCGCCGCCTTTTTCTTTGGGGGTTCTGCCTTCGCGATTGGCGCTTCCTCTCCCCCGCAAAGCGGGGGAGAGGTGGCTCGGGCGAAGCCCGAGACGGAGAGGGGGCAGCGCAGCGGTTGGGGTTCGCTCGTTCATTGGTTCCCAAGCCTGCTTCTCGCCATGTGCCTTGTCTCGAGCCGGCTTTGGCTTCGGGGACGTCGCTCCCCTCTCCGTCTCGGCTACGCCCGAGCCACCTCTCCCCACTACGTCTAGGGGATGCACACATCTTTTGAGGTGAATGACTCTCTTTTGATTGGTTGTCTGGCGTTGGGATGTGATTCTGTTGGCGATGCTGGGATTGAGGAGGTGTCGCGATGTCAGCCAATGAGATCGAGTTGGGAGCGTTCGGCGACGAGCGCCTGCAAAAAAGGGGGCCCAGTTGCTGGGGCTCATGGTGGATCGGCAGAGCGTTTGCGTTCGGCGGCTGGCGGGAGGTTCTCGCGGCCGGATCGTTGGCTTTGGCCGGTTCCTGGCGAACGGGCGGGTGACGACGCAGGGTCTGATCGAAGGCTGGGGGTCGACGAGTTCGCAGGCTTGTGCGGGCCATCACGTGCTGGCGATCCAGGACACCAGCGAGATCCACTTTACGACCACGGCAGAGCATCGCAGGGGTCTGGGAGAGACCGGCAAGGGCGGCAACGTCCGAGGCGCGCTGCTGCATGCAATGCTGGCGCTGGATGCGGGAACGGGCGAGGTACTCGGGTTGGTATCGGGCCAGATCTGGACGCGCGATGGCCGGGTGGAAACGCCACATGGCCAACGGTTGTTGACCGACAAGGAATCGCAGCGCTGGCTGGCCACGGCCGAAGCGGCCAAGGGCGTGCTGGTGCGGGCTGCGATGGTGACGGAGGTGAGCGATCGCGAGAGCGACATCTACGCCAAGTGGGACCGCGTGCCGGGTCCGAACTTCCATATCCTGACCCGCGCCATGAGCGACCGCTTGATCGAGGGCGGCAAGCTCTCGACGGCAAAGCTGCAGCCGGCCGGTGAAGCCGATGTGGAGCTGCGCGCTCGTCCTGGCCGGCCGGCGCGTACGGCCCATCTGGCGGCCCGCTTCGGCCAAGTCGCCCTCAAGCGCCCACAAAACTGCATCGAGAAGGGGCTGGCCAAGACAGTGACGGTGAGCCTGGTGGAGGTGCTTGAGGTGGGTGCGCCTGCGGACGCCGAGCCAATCGTCTGGCGCCTGCTGACCACCCATACGGTTCAAGATTCGGCCATGGCTTGGCAGGTGGTTGCCTGGTACCGGATGCGCTGGACCATCGAGCAGTTCTTTCGCACCTTGAAGCAGCAGGGCCTGCAACTGGAGGACAGTCAGTTGGAAACCGCCGAGCGGCTGATGAAGCTGACTGCCATCGCCGCACGCGCCGCCTGCATCATCATGCAGCTTGTCCAGGCCCGCGACGGAGCATCCGCACAATCCGCCGAGATCGCCTTTACGCCCGCCGAGATCGACACCTTGCAGGCTCTGGTGCCCGAGTTGGAAGGCAAGACCGCTCTCCAGAAAAATCCTCACCCGCCCAAGTCTCTGGCCTGGGCCGCCTGGATCATCGCCAAACTCGGAGGCTGGGATGGCTATCCCAAGTCCAAGCCACCAGGCCCAATCACCTTCCGCCACGGCCTTCAGTACTTCCAATCCATAGCACACGGCTGGAGCCTGCGAGATGTGTGAATCGCCTAGCCTCCGGAGGGGGGAGAGGTGGCTCGGCGAAGTCGAGACGGAGTGGGGGAACCACCTGGCAACCACCGCGAACCCAAATAGAAAGTGGGCCAGGCGCAGGCGCCTAAACCGCCCTCTTCCACCCGTTCTTGATATGCCTATACCCATCGCGATAAACCGCTTCCGGGCTCTCGGAAAAATCGCGCCACACCTTGGTCGCCGCCGCCAAATCCTTCAGCGAACGGCCGAACGCTTCGATCGTCAGCCAGTCGTCATAGCCGCTCTTGCGGATGGCCGAGAATGTTTCCTTCCACGGAATGTTACCGCGCCCCGGCACGCCGCGATCATTCTCCGAAATATGGATATGCACGACATTCCGGCGGTGTTTCGTGTAGGCGCCGATCGGATCGGCCTCCTCGATATTGGCATGGAAAGTATCGTACATCGCCTTGATGTGCGGCCGGTCGATGGCGTCGATATGCTCCGACAAATCCGCCATCGTGTTGAGGAGATAGCATTCGAAGCGGTTCAGCGCCTCGAGCCCGATGGTGACGCCCTTGTTGCCGGCATGGTCGCCGATCGCCCGCTGCGAGGCGACGGAGCGCTTTTTCTCGGCAGCGGTCGGTCCGGAGCCGGAAAAGGCGCCGAGCGTCGAATGCAGCGGGCCGCTCAGCGTGCTGGCGCCAAGCGCATCGGCGCAGTCGATCGCCCATTTCATATAGTCGACGCCGGCCTTGCGCGTTGCCGCATCGGCCGCGATCAAATTCATCGCCGGATCGCCCATGGCCGAAACCGCGGTCCGCTCCAGCCCGATCCGATCGAGCAGTTCGCCGAGTTTTCTATAGTCGTCCGGCGCGCCGGCGAAGATCGGTATCTCAACGCCATCGAAACCGGTTGCCTTGATGTCGCGCAGCAGTGGCTCGTGTGTCTTCGACACGGCCGTCGTCCATAAGAACATGCACATGCCGATTTTCATCGACGCCCCCCTCCCCTTGGATCCCCCGGACCGCCTCTATTTCAGAGCTTCGTCCACGCCCCATTCTTCTTCGACGACTTCACGCAGGCCTCGATGAAGGCCATGCCCTCGACGCCGTCCTGGATGGTCGGGAAGACGACGTCCTTGGCCGGCTTGCCGCCCTTGCGGCGTGCCGCGCGGATAGCGCGCGCGGCCTCCTGGTAGATGTTGGCGAAACCTTCGAGATAGCCCTCGGGATGGCCTGACGGCACGCGGCTGACACGGCCCGCCACCGGCAGCGCGCCGGCGCCATTGCGGGTGATCAGTTGTTTCGGCTGGCCGAACGGCGTGTACCAGAGATAGTTCGGGTCGGCCTGCACCCATTCCAGCCCACCCTTCGAGCCATAGATGCGCAGCTTCAGCCCGTTCTCATGGCCGGGCGCCACCTGACTTGCCCAGATCATGCCCTTGGCCGGGTGCGTCTTGCCGACCGGCTTGAAGCGCAGCATGACGTTGACGTTGTCATCGAGAAGCCGACCCGGCACGAAGGCGTCGAGATCGGCCGACAGGGAGTCCAGTTCCAGCCCCGAGACGAAGCGGGCGAGGTTGTAGGCATGCGTGCCGATATCGCCCAGCGCACCGCCGGCGCCTGCCTGCTTGGGGTCGGAGCGCCACGCCGCCTGCTTCTGGCCTGTCGCGGCCAAATCCTCGGTCAGCCAGTCCTGCGGATATTCGGACTGCACGATGCGTATGTCGCCGAGCACACCCTTGGCGACCATTTCGCGTGCTTGCCGGATCATCGGATAGGCGGTGTAGTTGTGCGTCAGCACGAACACCTTGCCGGTCTTCTCGACTATCGCCGCAAGCTTTTTTGCTTCGGCGAGCGTCGTCGCCAGCGGCTTGTCGCAGATGACGTGGATGCCGGCCTCGAGGAAGGCTTTTGCCGCCGGCACATGGACATTGTTGGGCGTGACGATGGCCACTGCCTCGATGCCGTCGGGGCGCTTCGCCTCCGCCTTGGCCATCTCGGCATAGGATGCATAGCTGCGTGCGGGATCAAGCCCCAGTTCGGCCGCTGATGCCTTGGCACGGGCCGGGTCGGCTGACAAAGCGCCGGCAACCAGCACGAAATCATTGTCCAGCCGCGCCGCGATCCGATGCACCGCGCCGATGAAGGCACCTTGCCCGCCGCCGACCATGCCGTAGCGGATCGGGCCGCCTCCCGTTTCCGACTTTGATGCGCCGACCATGTCTTTCTCCCTCGTTGTCTCACCTCCCTTGAGGGGAGGTCGATCCGTGCAGCGGATCGGGTGGGGTTGCCGGACGTAGAGCTCGGCATGAACCGACCCCTCCCGGCCCTTCAGGCCACCCTCCCCGCGAGGGGGGAGGGAAAGTCGAGCTAGATTCCCATCATGGCGCGCAGCAACTTCTTGTCGGTGGTGCCACCGGCGAAATCGTCGAATGCCTTTTCGGTCACGCGGATGATGTGGTGCTCGATGAAAGGCGCGCCTTCGGCCGCACCATCCTCCGGATGCTTCAGGCAGCACTCCCACTCCAGCACCGCCCAGGAATCATAATTGTACTGTGTCAGCTTGGAGAAGATGCCGCCGAAATCCACCTGTCCATCGCCCAGCGAACGGAAGCGCCCGGCGCGGTTGGTCCAGCTCTGATAGCCGGAATAGACGCCTTGCCGGCCGGTCGGGTTGAACTCTGCGTCCTTGACGTGAAACGCCTTGATGCGCTCGTGATAGATGTCGATGAATTCGAGATAGTCGAGCTGCTGCAGCAGGAAATGCGACGGATCGTAATTGATGTTGCAGCGCTTGTGGCCGCCGACCGCATCGAGGAACATCTCGAAGGTCGCGCCGTCGAACACATCCTCGCCGGGATGGATCTCGTAGCCTAAATCGACACCATTATCCTCATAGACATCTAGGATCGGCTTCCAGCGCTTGCCGAGCTCAGCGAACGCTTCCTCGATCAGCCCTGCCGGCCGCTGCGGCCAGGGGTAGAGGTAGGGAAAGGCCAGCGCTCCCGAGAAGCTGACCGAGGCCTTGAGGCCAAGGTTCTTCGAGGCCTTGGCCCCGAACTCCATCTGTTCGACCGCCCATTTTTGCCGTGCCTTCGGATTGTTGTGCACAGACGCCGGCGCAAAGCCGTCGAACTGCGCGTCATAGGCCGGATGCACCGCCACCAGTTGCCCCTGCAGATGCGTCGACAGCTCGGTGATCTCAACGCCGGCATCCGCGCAGATGCCCTTCACCTCGTCGCAATAGGCCTTGGAAGAGGCCGCCTTCTTGAGGTCGAACAGCCGCGCGTCCCAGGTCGGGATCTGCACGCCCTTGTAGCCGAGACCGGCCGCCCATTTGGTGATCGACGCCAGTGAGTTGAACGGCGCGGCGTCGCCCGCGAACTGCGCCAGAAACAGCCCGGGGCCCTTCATTGTCGTCGGCATCGGCATCCTCCCTCATTTCTCTCGCGACCGAGCATAGCGCCGATTGGAAGCAGGGCCAGCCACTTTGGTCTTTTCTCAACGGGTGCTTGCACGCACCGCCATTCTGGTATTACCAAATGTGGAAATTTGGTCAAGCCATGCAATGCGCCACCAAGACCCCAAAATCACCCGGTGCGGGCCTGTATATCTCAATATAATCAAGCGAATAATCCACAGCGAGAGTCGCGTCCCAGCGCTTCTTGCCGATCTGGAGAATTTGCTGTAGACCTCGCTTCAGGCCCAATTGGTCGAACCAGTTTGCGAGAAAAGGCTGGGAACGCCTTGGGGAGGAACCTTTGTGTCGCCTTTTGGCGATGCATGTCGCAGGCGAACCATAGAGACGAGTTGGGAAGGACAGACCATGCATCTTTCGACGCACAACTGGATGCGCGCGGAACCCTTGGAAACGACGCTCAAGCGCATCAAGAAATTCGGCTATGAGTCGATCGAGATTTCCGGCGAGCCCGAGCAGTACAAGACCAAGGAGACCCGGGCGCTGCTGAAGGAGCATGGTATTCGCTGCTGGGGCGCGGTGACCCTGATGCTGGGCGAGCGTAACCTTGCCGCCAGGAACCAGGGCCAGCGCGAGCGCTCCGTGCAGTATGTCAAGGACGTGCTGACCATGGTCAGCGAACTCGATGGCGAGATCATCACGCTGGTTCCGGCAACCGTGGGCAAGGTCGTGCCTGACGGGACCGAAGAAGAGGAATGGAAGTGGGTCGTCGACGCCACCCGTGAATGCTTCACCCACGCCAAAAAGGTCGGCGTCAAGATCGCGGTAGAGCCGCTCAACCGGTTCGAGACCTATCTGTTCAATCGCGGTGCCCAGGCGCTGGCTCTGGCCGACGCGGTCAGCCCCGAATGCGGCGTCTGCCTCGACGCTTACCACATCCACATGGAAGAATTTAACGTCTACGACGCGATCCGACAGGCCGGAAAGCGCCTGTTCGACTTCCATGTCGCCGACAACAACCGGTTTGCCGCCGGCCTCGGCCAGATCGACTGGCCGAAGATCGTCGCCACCTTGCGCGAGATCGGCTACGATGGCGCGCTGACCAATGAGTTCGTCGCGCCCGTCGACCGGACGCCGGCGGCCCCCTATCCCGACATGGTCGAGCGCAATCCGGTCGACATCTCACCCGAGCAGCTGAAGTTCATCCAGGACCACGGCTCCAGCGTGCTCACCGAGAAATTCTACACCGACCAGATGCGCATCAACGCCGAGACGTTGCTGCCGCTGATCAAGTAGTCGACTGCCTCAGGGAAATTCGCCCTTCCGCCCTGACCGGCGGCAGGGCTGGGGAAGAACATGCGCATCAAGTCCGTCCAAGCCTGGTGGATCCGCGTTCCGATCGAAGCCGCTCGGCAGCACCGCAGCGACTTCGGTCAGGTGACGACCTTCGACGCCGCCATTCTGCGCATCGAAACCGATGACGGGCTGGTCGGCTGGGGCGAAGGCAAGAACGCCGCCGGCAGTGCCGGCAGCTACGGTGCACTCGTCCACATGCTGAACCATGAGGTCGGGCCACAGCTGGTCGGCCGCGATCCGGCCGACATCGGCGTCATATGGGAGATGCTCTACAATGGCGTGCGCCACGACAGCGCAGCGCGCAGCGGCCACGCCATGCCGCAACTGGCGCGGCGCGGCATGAGCATCGCCGCCATCAGCGCCGTCGACATCGCGCTGTGGGACATTCTTGGCAAATCGCTTGGCGTTCCGGTCTGGCGGCTGCTCGGCGGCCGCAAGCTCGATCGCATGCCGGCTTACGCGTCCGGCGGCTGGGCGGCCGCCGACGCCATCGGCGAACAGTTGAAATCCTATATCGCCAAGGGCGGTTTCAAGGCACTGAAGATGCGGGTCGGCGCCATGGACGGCGCAGCGCACATTTCCGCCACCCGCGTGCGGGCCGCACGGCAGGCGCTCGGCCCCGATGTCGAACTGATGGTCGACGCGCACGGCACCTATACGGTGGCCGAAGCAAAACGCTTCATCCATCTCGTCAACGACCTTGATCTGGCGTGGTTCGAGGAACCCATCATCGCCGACGATAAGCCGGGCATGGCCGAAGTGCGGGCAAGTGGCGCCGTTCCGATCGCCACCGGCGAAAGCGAGGCGACCCGCTACGCCTTCCGCGACCTCGCCGTGCTCAAAGCCGCCGACATCTTCCAGCCCGATCCGGCTTTCTGCGGCGGCATCAGCGAGGCGATGAAGATCGGCACCATCGCCAGCGCCTTCAATTTGCGCTTTGCACCCCATTTGTGGGCCGGCGCGCCCTGTTTTTTCGCGGGCTTGCATGTCTGCGCCGCCTCGCCGTCGAGTTTTACCGTCGAATATTCGCTCGGCGCCAACCCGATGATCCATGATCTGGTCGAAGAGACTGTCGAAGCCAGGGACGGTATGATAGCGATCCCGGAAAAACCGGGTCTGGGATTCACCATTTCGGAGCGGTTCCTGGAGGCGCACGCGCAACGCGGTTGACGATGAAAGAAAAGAACCTCCTCGCGGAACTCGCTGCCTACCTGTTCTCCCATTCGGACAAGGAGAGCGGCCGAACGCCTTCGGAACGCGAACTGGCGGAGCATTTCGCCGTCAGCCGCGGTCAGATCCGCGAGGCGCTGGCTATCCTGGAGGCCATGCGCATCGTCGAGCGTCGAGCCAAGTCCGGTATCTACATCGACACCAAGCAGGCCAGTGTGGAGGCCATGGCGCTTTTTGCCCGCGCGGGCCTGCCGCTCGACCCGATCCAGATCTACGAAACGGTCGAACTGCGCAAGATCCACGAGATCAAGGCGGCCGAACTTGCCTGTTCGCGTGCCACGGAGGAGAATTTCGAGCGGCTGCGCGAAATCCTGAAGGCTTCGGAAGAGCGCATCGCCGCCGGTGAAGGGCTTGCCAGGGAAGACCGCGAATTCCACCTCGAAATCGTGCGCGCCACCAAGAACAGCGTCTTCCACAATGTCTGCAGCGTCTACTACATGATGGGCGAGCAGCGCCTGCCGATCTATTTCAACGATCCCGAGCGCAACCTGCGCTCGCATGCCGAGCATATCCAGATTTATGAGGCGCTGCTGCGCCGCGACGGCAATCTCGCCCAGGCGCTGATGAGCGCCCATCTTCAAGGGGCTGAGAGCTACTGGAAAGGCCTGATCGAGGGCCATGGCGAGGAGCCGCAAAGCCCGGCGCTCGAAAAAGCCTGAACGAGATGGCCCGTATCCTCACGACCCACGCCCTGCACCCGCGCGCCTCGGCCATGCTGGCCGGCGCCGGCGAACTCGTCGTCGCCTCCGCCATCGATCCGGCCACGCTGGCCGCCGAGGCGAGAGATGCCGACATCGTCATCGTGCGCGCGCCGCTGCCACCACAGCTTTTCGACGGCGCAAAGCTGCTGCGGGCGGCAATCCGTCATGGCGCCGGGCTCGACATGATCCCCATGGAAGCAGCGACCGCCGCCGGCGTGCTGGTGGCGAATGTGCCGGCGGTCAATGCCCGCTCGGTTGCCGAGCACGTCATGTTCGTGGCCCTTGCCTTGCTTCGCAACTTCCGCGTCGTCGACCGCGACCTGCGCGCCAAAGGCTGGCTCGCCGGCCGCGAGCATGCCAATGCCAACAGCGAACTTGCCGGCAAGACCATCGGCATCGTCGGCCTCGGCGCCGTCGGCCAGGCGGTCGGCCATATCGCCGCGCACGGCTTCGACCTGAAGGTGGTGGCGACGACGCGCAGCATGCAGCCGGCGCCGGACAAGGTCGGCTTCCTGTCGATCGACGCCCTGGTCGAACAAAGCGACATCATCGTTCTGTGCTGCCCGCTGACGCCGGAAACGCGCGGCCTGATCAACCGTGAGCGGATCGCCCGCATGAAGCCGCAGGCGCTGCTCATCAACGTGTCGCGCGGACCGGTCATCGATGACGACGCGCTGATCGAGGCGTTGCAGAAACGCCGTATCGGCGGTGCCGCGCTCGACGTTTTTGCGACGCAGCCGCTGCCGTCGAACCATCCCTATTTCGGCTTCGACAATGTCATCATAACTCCGCACATGGCCGGCATCACCGAGGAATCGATGATGCGCATGGGCGTCGGCGCGGCGGGTGAAGCCTTGCTGGTGCTGGCGGGCAAGCTGCCGGTCAATCTGCGCAATCCGGAAGTGGTCGATCACTACCGGCGGCGGTTTGCGGCGAGCCTGTAACACATCGCGGTTTCGCCCCAATTCTCCGCGACGTTGAGAGCCATGTCCGATCCACGCCTCGCATCCCTGGTAGCCGTCGTGTGTTCGCTCTGCGCCATGCCGTCATTCGCGGCCGAAAGCAGTTATGTCTATTGTGACAACGGGCTGCGCTGCTTCAAGGCGCCCTGCCCATCCAACAGCGCACTCGACCTTGCCACCGGGGCGATCATCAAGGGCGTGTCGATCGACCCCAGCGGATTGCCTCGGGCCGACAAGGCGATAACCGATCTTTCCGACGCGCTTTATGCTGGCAAGATCGTCGTCAGGGGCTCGATCGAGCAACGTACCCAGTCGATCACCGGCAAGGAGTACAATCTGCCCTGGCTGGTCGCGACCCGCATCGTACGGACAGCCAAGGATAGCGAACGCAGGCACTGTTCGTCGCACTGATCGTCGGTCCAACCCCGGTCACGAGCCAAGCAGCGACTCAATTTCAGCAGCAATCCGCAGCAGGCGCCGGTCATGCCCGTTGCGCGCCACCAGCATCAATCCGGCGGGCAGCGCCGTGCCCGGCATCGGCACCGAGATCGCACAGAGGTCGAACTGGTTGGCAACCTGCGTGTTGCGCAACAGCAGGCCTTCGACGTGGTCGCGCAGCTCGGCATCTTCGGTCATTGAAACGATGGTCGGCGCCGTCACCGGCGTGGTCGGCAGAGCCAGCACATCGACCGATGCCAGCCGCTCGTCCATGGCGGCAACGAGCGCTGTGCGGCGGCGCATTGCCCTGATGTAGACAGGCGTCGGCAGCATTGCCGCCCGCGACAAAGGTCCGCTGACATGCGGGTCGACCGGCACCGAAGCCCCAGCGGCCAGCCAGTCGGCATGCACTTCGGCCCCTTCCATGGCAGCGATCGAGCCCCGCTTGGTGGCGGCCCGCAAATCGGCAAGCAGATCATCGATCGATAAGCCCGCGATCCGCGCGCCCGTCTGTTCGATCTTGCCAAGGCAGCGGTCGAACGCGGTCGCCACCTCGTCTTCCGTCTCTTCGAAAAGAATGCCGCGTGGAATGCCGACGCGAAGCCCTGCAAGAGCAATCGGCGTCAGCGCGGTCGGCACTTCACCGGCCATCACGGCGTCGGCGGCGGCACATTGGGCGACGGTTCGGGCAAGCGGACCGATCGAGTCCAGCGTGGCGGACAGCGGGAACGCGCCGGCAAGAGGCACGCGCCGCGCTGTCGGCTTGAAGCCGACGACACCGTTGAGTGAAGCCGGAATGCGTATCGAACCGCCGGTGTCGGAACCGATCGATATTTCGCTCGTCGCCTCACCGACCGAGACGCCGGCGCCTGAGGAAGAACCGCCCGGAATGCGGCTGGCGTCCACGGCATTGCCGGGCGTGTCATAGTGCTGGTTGTCGCCGATCGCGGTGAAGGCGAATTCGGTCATGTTGGTCTTGCCGATAATGACCGCGCCGGCTTGCCGCAGCCGGCTGACGATCACGGCATCGCGCAGCGGAGGTGCTGCGGTCCTAAGCATCAGCGAGCCAGCCGTGGTTGGTTCGCCGGGCACATCGAACAGATCCTTGACCGAGACGATGGTGCCATCGAGCGGCCCAAGCGTCACCCCGGCTTGGCTGCGCGCATCGCTGGCATCAGCCGCGGCCCGTGCGGCTTCGGCATAGAGCTTCGTGAACACGCGCTCTTCGCCGGCACGGGCAGCGAGGCGCGCGAGAATGGTTTCCAGATGATCACGAACGGATTGCATTTCGATGTCGGACTCCGGACGCCTTGAACGTCCTTGGGGCATGGATTGCCGAGACTTAACCCGGCGCAGGCGGTTTTGCACCCTGTCTAATGCGAGGAAAATCCGATGCTCTACAAAGGCAGCTGCCACTGTGGCAAGGTCGCCTTCGTATTCAAGGCCGAACTCACCGGCGCCATCAGGTGCAATTGCTCGATCTGCTCGCGCAAGGGCACCCTGTTGTGTGCCATCCCGCACGGGACCTTGCAGATCCTGGCCTGGGGCGATGATTTGGGCACCTACACATTCGGCAATCATGCCATCGCGCACCGGTTCTGCCGGGCCTGCGGCATCCATCCCTTTGCGGAGGATGTCCGCGAGGGCCGTGAACGCAGCGCCTACATCAACATCAACTGCGTGGCCGATCTCGACCCCTCGACCCTGTCGGTTTTCGATTTCGACGGGCGGTCGGCCTGAGTTTGTTCGCCCCTGCCATCACAACGGCAGCGGCCCGAAAACCGTGATGGTTCTTGGGCCGACGCGCAGTATCAGGGAAGCCTGATTGCGTCCAGGCTACTCGGCCTGCTTCGGGCCGCGCAGGAACACCACGATGGCCGCCAGCAATGTCGCCGCGCCGCAATAGGCGAAGGCACTGGCGACGCCGGTGTGGTCGACCAGCAGGCCACCAAAGACGGCGCCGAGCGCGATCGCCACCCGGAACGTCGCGACCATCAGTCCGCCGGCGCTTTCCGCCTGGTCGGGTGCTGCACCTCCGGGCCGAGGAACAGGCCGATATCCGCCAGGCCAGCTGGCGCTCGGGGTTCCGAACTCAGCTTGACAAAGGCAGCAGCCAGTTCGGCGGTCCCGGCAGCTTTTCTCGATAGGAATTTTTTCTTGACTCGGTGACCTCGGCTAAATATATTTGCCTATAGTGCTGATTTGCGCCAGTGACCCGCCGCACTGAACTGACCCCCGAAAGTTGGACATCAACCTTCGGGGGTTTTCATGTCCAAACACAGCGAGAGTTTGAAGCGCACTGTTGTTGATCGTTATTTGAGTGGTGAAGAGAGCTATGCGAGCGCCGGTGCAGCCGACGGCGTAGATGC
>NZ_RZRT01000219.1:0-589 GCF_003998295.1 Mesorhizobium sp. M7A.F.Ca.US.011.01.1.1 | reverse complement strand
GCCTTCTGACCCTCGACCAAACCGGGCTGGCGCAAAAGAACGGCGCGGTGATCTCGCATATCAGGCTGGCGCGCGACCCCGACTTGCTCAACACGGTCAGGATAGGCCCAGGCGAGGCCGATCTGGTGCTTGGCTTCGACATCGTCGTCTCTGCGTCCGCGACATCGCTCTCGACCTTTGCGCATGGCCGCACAAGAGCCGTGCTCGACGATCATTTCGCGCCGACCGCCTCCTTCGTGCAGAACACCGCGATCGACTTCCGCCAGGAAGCGACGCTGAAGCAATTGCGCCGGGCAGCCGGCGAGGAGGCGGTCACGCTGGTTTCGGCGACGAAGCTTGGCCTCGCGCTGATGGGCGACGCCATCGCCGCGAACATGTTCCTGCTCGGCAATGCCTGGCAGCGCGGACTGTTGCCGATCAGCCTGACATCGATCGACAGAGCGATCGAGATGAACGGCGCGGGCGTCGCCATGAACCGTGCTGCCTTCGGCTGGGGCCGCCGCGCGGCGATCGACCTTGCGGCGGTGCTGAATACGGCGCAGATAGGCAGCGCCGAGGCGACGAAGCCAGAGACGCTCGACGCCATGGT
>NZ_RZRT01000218.1:0-593 GCF_003998295.1 Mesorhizobium sp. M7A.F.Ca.US.011.01.1.1 | reverse complement strand
GCCGGCGGTTGCGGCTGCTCAATGGCGGGAACGCCCTTGAGATAGACGATATTGCCGTCTCTATCGAGGCAGATGCGATCATGGCGCGGCAGGCTGTAATTGTAGCTCACGAACACGGCGCCGCCGGTCACGCCGCCGTCGACAGTCACGGTCGACGGCCCGACAGCCAATGGCACCACGGCGTCGAGATACCGATAGGTCACGTCATAGGATGAGCCGCCGGCCGGTTCAACGCCGCCAGGCGCCCAATCAACACGATCTCCCGAGAGGGTATAGTCGACCACCACGTCATAGGTAGTGGCGCCCTGCTCCACCAAGGAAATCGAGACGACGCCGGCATGGCCGAGAAGGTCACTTGTGTTCGCAACGGCGCCACGCACGACGGTTTCCGTGGTTTCCTTTGTTATGATAACCGTCGAAACCGAATTGATCGGCGTGCGATTGAGGGTGATTACCGCTGTTCCCGAGCCGCCGTCATCGAACGTATGCGGCTCCGAAGCAATGTTGAGAATGTCCGGCGCCTCGGTTTCGCCGTAGCGCGTCGCGGTGTTCCGGGTGCGCTTGAAGCCGAGAATATTTGCCGTGCCTTCCTC
>NZ_RZRT01000217.1:0-671 GCF_003998295.1 Mesorhizobium sp. M7A.F.Ca.US.011.01.1.1 | reverse complement strand
CTCCTAGGCAGTCGTACTTAGAGGTCACCTGGGGCAGCCCTTCGCTTCAGGTCGACAAGATTCAGAAGCCTGACGAGGTCGCGGGAAATACTCCTCGTCAAGATACTCCGCCGGAGCGCCCCACGCGTCTGCTGGCTGCCCAGTGAACACGTCAAACACCGTCCAGGTTTCGTCGGGCTCCTTCCGGAGGTCGTATCTTTGAGAAGTCATGCCGTCGCTATTTTATGTCTGCGGTCGGGTTCGTCAAGCTGTGATCGGCGGAGGGCTTGGCTGAACGGATTATGAGCGAGCCAGCAGGCTCAGAAACCGGCACCTGTTTGCGCAGCCCTTTGGTGCAGATAGATAGAGTCAAAATCTGCGGCGCGGACGAGCCCTGCCCAGTCGCTCGCACGAAAACGCGAGCCAACGGAGGATATCAGACCGTCGCGTCTAAGTTCCTGAAGCACTCGGTTCACGTGCACGGTGGAAAGGCCAAGTGCGTCGCCAAGTGCAGCCTGCGTTATCGGAAGGTGGGCCACATGATCTTCAATGCGGCCTACGGAGCGCAGGCGGACTATCAGTTCGCAAAGAAGGTGAGCCATACGAGCATAGGCGTCGCGTCTCCCGACGTTGGTGACCCACTCTCGATAAATCGCCGCATCGCTCACCGTCGAGCGCCAAAACACTCTCGT
>NZ_RZRT01000216.1:0-685 GCF_003998295.1 Mesorhizobium sp. M7A.F.Ca.US.011.01.1.1 | reverse complement strand
CTTCGAACCTTTTGCCGCGCCGCGCCGACTGATGGTCAGAGGCGAATGGGTCGCCTCGATCAAAAGATCCAGGAGATCATCATGTTCAAGCGCACTCTTACCTCAGGCCTCCTCGCCATCTTCGTCGCCACCGGCGCGCTCGCCGGCACTGTCGGCACGTCGTCAGCCCACGGCATGCACGGTCATCATCATCACCACCACAACCATCACAAGAAGCACTTCAAGAAGTTCTGGTGGAAGCACTACAACCACCACCACAACCATCACCACAGGCACGGCAGGGTGATCATTTTCCTTTGATGGAGGGACCCATTCTTCCAAGAGGGCGGCTTCGGCCGCCCTTTTCGCGTTCGGCGATCACTTTGTGAAGTGGGGACGGCAAAGCTGCCGATCTCCCCCTTTGCGGGGGAGATGTCCGGCAGGACAGAGGGGGGTGTGAAGGATCACCGGCTTCCCCATGAACTTTCTCTATTTTGTCCGTGCGGTTGCCTCGCCCTGATTGGTTGACAAGCTGGCGGGACAGCACCCCCCTCTGCCCTGCCGGGCATCTCCCCCGCAAGGGGGTGTTTGGACCGGAGACATCGCGAACAGGTGTGCGAGGACATCGCGAACAGTTTGGCGTGCTTTGCGCCGGGAGGTTCGCGATGCCATTTGGGAACACCAGCGTGATGGATGGGAAGTTGGA
>NZ_RZRT01000215.1:0-632 GCF_003998295.1 Mesorhizobium sp. M7A.F.Ca.US.011.01.1.1 | reverse complement strand
AGTGAGAACAATTGTAATGACGGGAAGGGCCTGCTGCTGATCTGACGCCCGATCTGAACATGCACCGGCATCTCGTCGAAAGCATCCGGGTTGCGTTCGGACTACGGTGTCATGACACGCCAGACATCGAAGGGCGTGCCGCGAGAGCACGGCTTCCAACCGCGATGGCGAGCGCGACGACGATCAGTATCGTCGCGACCGCGAACGTGATCCGCATACCGGCGGCAACGGCCTCCGGGCGCGCCGTCGTGATGTCGGACGTCACTGAGGCAAATGCGAACACGGCGCCCATGACTGATGCGCCGGTAATGAGCCCGAGGTTGCGCGACAAATTGAGCAATCCGGAAATGACGCCCCGCTGGTCCGGGCGGATATCCGACATGACGGCGGTGTTGTTGGCCGTTTGGAACAGCGCATAGCCTGATGTGATGACTGTGATCGAGGCGATATAGCCAGGGAGCGTTGCCGCCATCATGGACAGAATGAAGCAACCGGCCGCTATCGCGATGAGCCCAATGATGGTCATGCGCGCAGCGCCAAAACGGTCCGCTATACGGCCAGCTGGCACACCGGTCAGCGCGGCGACAAGCGGACCGACCGACATGACGATCCCAACAAGAGCCGCGTCGAGC
>NZ_RZRT01000214.1:0-705 GCF_003998295.1 Mesorhizobium sp. M7A.F.Ca.US.011.01.1.1 | reverse complement strand
CGTGAACGGGCCGCGAATAGACATTGCCCTCCGCGTCCGAATATTCCTCGAACAGCTGGGTGGGGAAGGAGTGCAGCAAGTACCCGCCGACGTACTCGCGCGGCGTGACGTCGACATGCAGATCCGACCATTCCTCGGTTGGGATCTCGGCAAGGCGTCGTTCCATCAGCGCTTCGCCGGTCGAGACGATCTGCACGACTGCCGAATGGCCATCGGCGAGGTCCTGCTCGATCGCGCCAATCAGCGTTTGCGTCATCATCGAGGTGATCAAATGCGAGAAAAAGCGCTGCTTGGTGCTCTCGAAGGCCGAGCGCGCCGCAGACTTGGCGTTACGGTTCAGCGTACCGGACTCATTGGTGATGTTGGTCGCCTCAAGTGCGGCGGTCAGGTTGTTGTGGATGACCTGGAATGCGTCGGCATAGGCGTTGTAGATACGGATCTGTTCCTCGGTCAGCGCGTGCTCGAGCAGGTCGTATTCGACACCGTCATAGGAAAGAGAACGCGCTGTATAGAGGCCGAGCGACTTGAGATCCCGGGCGAGCACTTCCATCGCCGCGACACCGCCGTCCTCGATCGCGGCGACGAATTCGGCACGGTTGGCAAATGGAAAATCCTCGCTGCCCCAGATACCGAGACGTTGCGCATAGGCGAGGTTCTCGACGGCGGTCGCACCGGTCGCGGAGACGTAGACAACGCGGGCATCGG
>NZ_RZRT01000213.1:0-650 GCF_003998295.1 Mesorhizobium sp. M7A.F.Ca.US.011.01.1.1 | reverse complement strand
GTACGCGCCGGAAAGGTGCTGATTGCCACCAATGCCTATGGCGGGCCGCTAAACCGCACGCTTGAGCGAACCTATTTCCCGCTGAAAATCTTCCAGATCGCGACGGCTCCGCTGCCACGCGAATACCGCACTCGCCTGCTTCCAGGCGGGCAAGGCGTCGGCTACACAAGACGCAATCTTTTCACCTTCCGCTTCGACAGCGAAAACAGGCTGATTACCGGCGGCATGCATAGTTTTGGTCCGGGCGCCGAAGCGCGGGTGCCGCAGGCGATCTGGCGGCGGCTGGCAAAACACCTCGACCTCCCGGAGATCCCACCGCTCGAATATAGCTGGTCGGGGATGGCCGCCGTCGAGCCCGACTTCCTGCCGCACCTCGTCGATCTCGGGCCCGGCCTGATCGCGGGCTTTGCCTGCAACGGACGCGGCATCGCCATGACCACGAGCATGGGCAAGGTGCTTGCGGATTGGGCTGATGGCGCGAAGCCGCAGGACTTGCCGCTGCCGTTTGCGCCGCCGTCGCCGATCCCGTTCCACAGCCTGATGCGGCATGCGCCAAACATGCTGCTTCCCCTAAGCATGCTGCGCGACCGGCTGGATGAGGCGGGCTAGTGTATGTCGCCCAAAAGTGCGCAGCGGTTTTGGGACAACGA
>NZ_RZRT01000212.1:0-738 GCF_003998295.1 Mesorhizobium sp. M7A.F.Ca.US.011.01.1.1 | reverse complement strand
GTTCTCGGAATATGTCTTGCGTGCGGTCTTCGCTGCCACGGGGGCTTCCGCGGCCGGAGGCGCAGGTTTCGCTCCGTTCTTGCGGGCCGGCTTTACGAGCTCTGCCTTCGCTTTCTTTGCTCGCGGAACTTTCTTCTTGGATTCAGGCACTACCATTTTGGCTGGCGCTACTGTCGTCTGAACAGTCTGAGCGTCCTGAAAATCGGCCATGATATACTCCGCTTGTGGTGTTTCCCCTTCTTCAGCATCAAGGGGTCTAATACTGAAGTCAATGACCTGGGAATTTGGAAGCTGAGCAGCATGAGCCGGCCGCGTCATCTCCGTGGCAATCTTGGACAGGTCGAGATCGCCCCAGATCGAATGGCTTGGCTTCTGCTTACCGCGCCTCTGTTTCAGTTCCACGATGAATGGCCGGATCTGGCGCTTCATAGTCTGTTCCTTGATGTGAGCATGACTTGCTAGCCAAGTCGCAGTTTGGGTTAGCGAGTACCCGACGTATCATATCGCTTTCGCCGTGCTTTATCGGAGAAGCCCCGCAACGAGCAAGCGGTGTGTCATGGGCCTTGGGCAGCCGGCATGCCTACCGAGAGAGCTGCCTCATACACGCGATGCTCAGGCGTCCAGCCGGCGGTGTGCGATGACTGTGCACAATCGGACTGGAGCGATTGCAATCCTTATATTCTTGGGAACTAATCTTCTCATGGCGGCGGATGAGCTGGACGCGCTTGTTTTCGGGAT
>NZ_RZRT01000211.1:0-692 GCF_003998295.1 Mesorhizobium sp. M7A.F.Ca.US.011.01.1.1 | reverse complement strand
GCCGCGTTTCGGGCCGCGTTCATAAAAACGCGCGCCAAGTTCGGGAATCCTGTCGGACGCGCCGATTACCGTGCGCTGCGCCTGGATGACCTTGGCCGACGTGATCTTGAGGGACAGCACCTTGCCGAACTTCACCAGCGTCTCGCGAAGGTCGTCGGCGCGGTCGAGCATATCGTACATGTTCTTGAAGATCGTGCCGCGTTCTTCCTCGATCAGTGCTTCGAACAGCTCTTCCTTGTTGGCGAAATAGACATAGATCGTGCCCTTGGAAACGCCGGCCTCGCGGGTGATGTCGTTCATCGACGCCGCTTCAAAACCCTTGTCGATGAAGACACGGCGCGCGCCTTCGATGATCTGGCTGCGCTTGACCGGGTCTTGCCCCGCCGCCGGACGGCCGCGACGCAGGCCATCCAGCAGATCGCACTGGTCCTTGTCGGCTTCGGTCATAACGTCACACCTCGAAAAATATTCGAACCGATCGGTTCGATCACCCTTGATATGGGCCTCTCTCCGCGCTAAGTCAATGTTCACATCGCACCGAACGGTTCAGTCTGACTGATTTTCCAGAGAGAATGCCCAGTCTCCAGAGACCCAGAGAGATTCCATGTCCTCGAACGCGACCCCCACCGCCGAAGTCCGTCCTTTCCCCAACGCCAAGATTGCGCCAGCGACCGAAGCGCCGACCGCACCGA
>NZ_RZRT01000210.1:0-759 GCF_003998295.1 Mesorhizobium sp. M7A.F.Ca.US.011.01.1.1 | reverse complement strand
TGCCCGCACCCTCGCCCAGCACCAGGCCCTTCCTATCGGCGGAGAAGGGCCGGCAGGTATCGGGTGAAAGCACGCGCATTGCTTCCCATGCTTTCAGCACGCCCCATGCGAAGGGTGCGTCGCTGCCTCCGGAAACCATTACGTCGGCCCGGCCCAGCTTGATCTGGTCCACCGCCGAGGCGATCGCATGGTTGGCCGAGGCACATGCGGAGGTCACCCCGAAGACCGGCCCGCGCAAGCCGAGGCTCAAGCTCACCTGGCCGGCGGCGGCGCTTGGCATCGTTTTGGGTACAGCGAGGATGCCAACTCGCCTCGCGCCGTCCAAAAGGAGGGCCCGGTAAGTTTCCTCCATCACATCCCAGCCCAAGCCGCCGACGCCCACTGTCGCGCCGAAGCGATGGGCATTCCCCTCGTCGCAGGAAAGTCCGGCCTGCCGCATGGCTTCGCGCGCTGCAAGCACGGCGAGCAAGCTGAAGCGGGCCATGGAGACGAGCTGCTTGCGATCGATGTCGTGCTGGGGCAGCGCCTTGATCTCAGCGCCGGTCATGCCCTCCAGGTCATGAAGCTCGGAATTGGCGATCGGGCCGATGGCGGAGCGGCCTTCGCGCATCTCTTTCCACATAGAGGCGGCGTCGGTGCCCAGTCCGCACAGGCCGCCCACTCCGGTGATAACGACGCGCCTGTCCATTCAAGCCTCCTTCGCAAGCAAGCCGCGGACGGCTTCCACGACGTCGCCGACATTCTTGAGATTGGACCAGG